>JAZRSE010000136.1:0-7188 GCA_045651305.1 Candidatus Scatosoma sp.
GTTGGTTGCAACGATAACCTCTTTCACCTCGCCCGATTGCAAACGAGCAAGCAGTTCCCTAATGCGGATATCGTTAGGCCCTATCCCCGAAAGAGGGTCGATAACGCCGTGCAATACGTGATATACGCCCTTAAACTCGCGCAGTTTTTCAATCGCCGCTACGTCTTTGGGCTCTTTCACCACGCAAATAACGCTCTTTTCACGAGTTTTGCAAATGGAGCACTCTTCCTCTTCGGTAAAGTTACCGCACACCTTGCAATAACGCACTTTACGCTTTACCCCAATAATCGCATCGGCAAAGGCGCGCGCCTCCGCCTCGGGCATATCAATAATTTTATAGGCGTAACGTTGCGCCGTTTTTTTGCCCACACCAGGCAATTTGGAAAACTCGTTGACAAGTTTCCCAATCGGTTCAATAAAAATATCCATATTTATCCTTTTATTTTTGTATTAGCTATGGTTCGTTGTAAAACGAGATACGAGCAAGACGCGAAGGGCGCGGATTTGTCTACGGGAGTGTACAAGAACAAACGCAAGCCCGACAATCGATATCCTCGTTTGTTGTAAAACGGCGTAGATACGAGCAAGATACGAGGAGCGAGGATAAACCGAGGGCGCGTACAAGACGTACGTAACCGAGGGTTGCCACAGCTCGACAATCGATATCCTCGTTTGTTGTAAAACGGCGTAGATACAAGCAAGACGCGAAGGGCGCGGCTTTGTCGACGGGAGTGTACAAGAGCGTACACGAGCAAGACAAAACGCAAGCCCAAAAAACGATATTCTCGTTTGTTGTAAAACGGCGTAGATACGAGCAAGACGCGAAGGGCGAGGATAAACCGAGGGCGCGTACAAGACGTACGTAACCGAGGGTTGCCACAGCCCGACAAAGTATTGCGACGTATATACGTCGTTTTTTAGAGCATACCGCCCAAAGAGCCCATATTACCGTACTTGCCCATTTTTTCTTCGTAAACCTTGTCCGCTTTTGCATAGCCGTCGTTGATGGCAGCCATAATCAAATCTTCCAACATTTCAACGTCGGTGGGGTCAACGATGCTTTCGTCAAGTTCGATGCCGTTGATAATCTTCTTTGCGTTCATATAAACGACAACCGCCTCGCCTGCCGCCGTGCCGACAACTTCCCAATCGTCCAAAAGTTCTGCCGTCTTTTCCATTTCCTCTTGCATTTTTTGCGCTTGGCGCATCAATGCTTGCATATTGTTGTTTCCAGCTTTGTAATTAGCCATTTTCTTCTTCCTCCGAATTTTTCCCTATTATTTTTCCCTGTTAAAATTATTTTACGTCGATTTTCACGCCGCCAAACGTTTGTTTTAACGTTTCTAAATCTTTTTGAAATGTGTCTGCCGCTTTGCCGCGCAACTTGATGGCAAAACCCTCTTCTCCAATACCTACCCCCTCGAAAGAGGCTTTTAAGATAGGATAATGCTCTGCTTTCATAAGCGAATTGTATATCGTTTCGCTATCCGTATAGAAGGTGAACGTATCCCCCTCGTAAGCGTATTCCAAATCCATACAAATTGCAAACAACACGCCGCTTTTCCCCGTTTTACGAAGAGCGCGCAAGAAAGAGCCGAACACCGTTTTCGCATCCCCTTTCACCGCAGGTCTTGCCGCGCTTGCAACGGGCGCAACGGGTGCAACGGGTTGCTCTTTTATAGGAGCAGGTTTTTTCTTAGGCAAAAAGCCCTCGTCGAAATATACGTTTCCGCCCGTTTCTTCCATATCGGGAGGCACGTCCATTTCAGGCACGAAAACGTCTTGATACGTTTCCTTTTTCGGCGTTATTTCTTCTTTGATAACGGGCTTTTCTTCCGTCTTATTAGCAGCAGGCTTGCTTATAGAATTTACAGGTTTTTCCACCGCTTGCACGGTTACCCCCTCTTCCAATTTCTTTTCCAACGCCGCTACGCGCGCAAACAACGCCTCGACGTCGTAATCGCTTTTCGGCATACTCGCTTTCAGCACCGCCGTTTCGAAAAGAATACGAGGGGATGCGGAATATTTCAGCGTTTGTTCCACCTCCGCAAAAATCTCGCTTACACGAAGAAGAGCATGTCCGTCCGCCAACTTTGCCACACGCACCACCTCGGCGTAATTGCTATCGGGCAGAGCAAGAATATTCTTCCCGTCGCGGCAAATTTTCGCCACCGCGCAAGAGTTCAAGAAATTCATTACGTCCTTTACGAGCACGCCCACGCTTTTGCCTGCGGAAAGGAATTTCTCCGCGCGTTCGAACGCCTCGCCTGCGTTACCGCCAAGCACCGCCTCGCAAAACGCCGCAACGCCTGCAAAGTCCGCGCCGCCAAGCACCGTCGTTACGTCCTCGTACGTGAGCGTTCCGCCTGCGTAAGATACGCACGTGTCCGCGATGGAGAGCATATCACGCACGCTGCCTGCGCCTGCACGGGCGATAGCGGAAATTGCCTCCGCCTCGTACTTTTTGCCAATGCTATCGAATACGTAGCGCAATCTTTCTTCCAAATCCGCTTGCGGAATTAACTTAAAATCAAAGCGCATACAACGCGACAAAATGGTCGCGGGGATTTTCGCCGATTCCGTCGTCGCCAAGATGAATACGGCGTGCGCGGGCGGTTCTTCCAACGTCTTCAAAAGCGCGTTGAACGCACCGGGCGAAAGCATATGCACTTCGTCGATGATATACACTTTATATTTGCCTGCAACGGGGGGATATTGCACCTTTTCCCGTAAATCACGCATTTCGTCCACGCCGTTGTTGGACGCCGCGTCTATTTCCGAAATATCCAAATTGGCAGGGTCGGACAACGCACGGCAAGCAAAACATTGTCCGCAAGGCGAACCGTTTACAGGACTTTCACAGTTAATAGACGTTGCAAAAATTTTCGCAATACTCGTCTTACCCGTACCTCTCGGTCCGCAAAAGAGGTATGCGTGCCCCACTCTTCCCGTTGCTATTTGATTTTTCAAAACCGTCACGATATGTTCTTGACGAACGACGTCGTTTAACGTCGTCGGTCTAAACGCGCGGTATAACGCTAAATATGCCATAGCCTATTCTCCTTTGTGCGTTTCTTCTTGAAAAGCTTTGCGTAATTTTTGTTTACTGCGTTGCACGGCGTTGTCTACGCTTTTATACCCCTTCCCCGTGATTTCGCAAATCTCCGCACAGCTCCTGCCGTCCATATACATCGTAAACACCTTGAACTCGGTGTCCGTTAAAATACGCGACATCTTCTCGTTTAATTCTTTTCTATCGTCGTTGAGGATTATCGTTTGTTCGGGGTCGAGCTCCGTCAAAGAAACTCCCTCGTCCGCAATCGACACGTAATCTTTCAACGGCTCGTTTTTCTTCCCTGCCGCCTTTTTCACCGCGTCGATAATTTGCCGCCAAACGCAAAGGGAGGCGAACTTTTTGAAACTGCGGTTTTCGCCCTCTTGCTTAAATCCGCCGATTGCCTGATACAAGCCAATCATACCCTCTTGTATCAAATCCTCCGTTTCGCCGCCGACGAGAAAGAATTTTCGCGCGTAAAAGCGGACGAGATTACGATAGCGAAGTAAAATTTCCGCCTCCGCCGATTTATCTCCCCCCTGCGCTAGGGAAACGAGCGTTTCGTCCGTTTCCTTATTGAGTTGTTTTTTCTCGTCTTGCATAGCTTTCCCTTTTTAGTTGATACGGTTTCTAACCACTTCGTACGCCGCTATCCCAAGCGCCACCGAGGCATTGAGGGAATTCACCTTCCCCTGCAAAGGAATAGACAAAATTTTATCGCACTTTTCCTTGGTCAAACGCTTTACGCCGCTATCCTCCCCCCCGACGATAGGCGCTACGTTCCCCTCGAATTTTTCTTTATAAATATCTTCGCCGCCTGCCTCTAACGCGTACACCCAATACCCGCTTTTTTGCAACGTTTCCACCGCTTGATTGAGGTTGGATACTTTCGCCACCTTTATATGCTCCGCTGCGCCTGCGGAAATACGGATAACGCTTTCCGTAACCGACGCGCTTGCCGAACGGGGGATTACCACGCCGTCCGCGCCTGCACACTCCGCCACACGCAAGATACTGCCCAAGTTATGCACGTCCTCAATGCCGTCGCAAAGCACGACGAACCCGCCCTTTTCACTCTTTTTCTCGGCGATAATTTCGTCCAAATCGTAATACTCGTAATCGGTGGTAAAAGCTATCACCCCTTGGTGACGACGGGAAACGCTTTCCTTGTCCAAAACTTGCTTGTCCACGAATTGTACGCGGATATTGCGTTTTCTCGCCTCCGCAAAAATCATCGAAACAGAGCCTTGCGCGCCCTTTTCAATCAACAATTTATCAATATTTTTCCCTGTTTTCAACAGCTCTATAACAGCATTTCTTCCTTCCGTTTTCATATCCTTTTTCCTTACGGTTTATATACTTTTTCCGCCGCAATACCTTGCAACTGCGTTTCTTCTATCATATCGAGCAACTCTTTTATCCGCCCGTTTTCGCCTATCAAATACAAATACCCAAGCACCGCCTCAAAACCTGTGGAACGGCTATATTCGGCAACGCTTGCGCTCTTGCTCTTCGTCGCCTTTTTCGCATTTCTGCCCCGTTTGTAGATGTCCTCTTCCTCTTGGGTGAGCGTGGGCAACACCCTCTCCAAAAACGCGCTTTGCCCTTTCGCCGACACCACTTTCGCCGCCGCCCTTTGCAAATCCGCCGCCTTGCCCGTACCCGATTTCACGAGCTTTTCTCGCACGTACAACGAATACACGGCGTCACCCAAAAACGCCAACGTTACGGGATTGATTTGCATCGCTTTCACTCTTTCTAAACGCTCCGTATTCTCCACGCGAAAAAAACTCCTTTTATCAATCTTCTTTATATTATAGCATAATATAAAAAAAATAACAAGTGATTATTTCGATTTTTCCGTGCAACTTACGCGCTTTGCTCAATAAAATACGCAAGAACGCCGTCCGCTACCCCTTTCGCCAAGCGTTTTTGCCACTCCCCGTCCGTGAGCAACGCCTCGTCCTTTGGCGAGGATAAAAAACCGCACTCCATAATCACGGCAGGCGCGGTGTAGCATTTAAGCATAAAATAATCCCCCTTTTGTTCCTTTCTCGGCTTTACGCCCTCCTTTTCGTACGCCTTATTGAGCACCCCTTGCAACAGAGTTGCAAGCGTCTTGCTTTGCCTATGGTTATCCCCGTAGAACACCTGTCCGCCACGCTCCCTTTTCGAGGAGAAAAAATTTTGGTGAATAGAGATAACCAACAACGGTTTTTCCCTTTCGATTATCTCCTTTCTCTTTTGCATATCCCGTTTCTTAAACCCCTTTGCCGTCGTGTCGTATAACCCCTCGCGCGTCCTTCTCGTCAACGCCACGGTAAACCCGTTTTTTTGCAATTCCGTCCGCAACGCAAAGGTAAAATCGAGGTTAATATCGCTCTCTTTTGCCCCCGTCGTCACGCCCGTCACTCCCCCGTCTATTCCGCCGTGCCCTGCGTCTAAAAGAATTTTCAATTCCCCAAGCGCCGCAAACACCGCTTTTGGGGCTTGCAACGCGCGCACGCACAAACCAAACGCCGCAACGAATAAAATTGCCACCGCCAAACAACCTGCCGTTATACCCTTTCGAAATTTTCTCATAGCCTATTATACGTTGGCTTTCCTGCAAATATGCCCTTTATAAGCGAAAAAAAAGCCGTCTATAAGACGGCTTTTACTTATAATAATTTTATTTCCATTTCCTTTTCTTCCACGCCGCCTTGCGTAGGCAAATCGTTTTTTTCCTTTTCCGCAAGCGACAAAATTTTCGCCGCGCAAGAGGGCAACGTCTCTTTTTCTTGCTCTTTTTCCTGCTCTTTTATTTGCTCTTCCTTCTTCTCTTCCGCCATTATAAGCGGCGTTTCCTGCGCCTCGCGCATCCAATCGTTGTACATTTCCCACGCCTTGTCGGTGACAATCCGTTCCACCCCTCTATCCACCAAAGCGCGATAGGTTTCCAAGCGTTCCACACCCGTCGTTTCCAGTTGACAACCGCCCGTCAAATCCAAGCGCAACCGTTCGCAACCCACGAAATAGGGAACGCTAAAATACCTTGCCCCCACCTCGCTTGCAATTCTCGCCAAACGGGACAACGAAGTGGGCGAGTTCACCCGTTCAACGCGCACTTTCAAATGCGCTTTGCCCACGGCGCGTTTTATTCTCTTTAACTCCTTTCGAATTTCCGCATACCTGCAACAATCAAAAAGGGAGGGCGTAACGGGCACGGTAACCTCTTTTGCACCCCGTTTAACCGCCACACGTGCCTCGTAAGCTTTCACTTTCGCCACCGTTTCGCCGTTACCGCACAACACGCAATCGAGCCGCACGAACGAGCCGCCAAGATAAGATTTTGCCACCGTTAATTTGGAAAGGGGCGTTTTTATCGCCGCTTGTTTTAAGCGCATCGCCCTCTCGCACACCCGTTGCACGTCCTCGCCGCCAAAGAGCGTACCCTCCGAACGGGATATAGCAAGCGCCACTTCCGCCATCTTTCTCCGCCGTTTATACGCGCGAAACTCCTCCGCGTCCTTTTGCGTAAGAAACACGCCCCTCTCCTCTCTTTCATTGACTTTCGTAAAAACGTTTCCTGATTGATTTTGTTTGTCCATGCCTCGATTATACGACAAATCCTCTCTCTTTATTCGCTTTTTAGTCAATTTATGCGCGTACATATTTTGTATACTTTCCCTATGAACACGTTATTGCTTTCTTCCGCTTTCGGGATTTTTTGGCTTATCCTTATCTTTGCGATTTGTTTTATATGCGTACACGTATTGCGCCTTGCGCGCATTGGGCAAAACTATCGCAAGTCCGCAGCAAAAGAGGAGGACGCGCCCCCTCCCCCTAAAATAGAACAACCGCCGCCCGAGCCCATCTATTATATCGTAGAAAAGAAAAAACGGACGAAATCGAGCTTTGGCGAGCCCAAACAAATCCGTTTCAAGTAGAACACACACTCCTCTCTTAAAGCATACCTGCCCTGCCCGTTATAAAAAACGGGCAGGGCAGGTATTTATTGAAATATATTCTATTATTTGCTTTCCGCGTGCGAAACAGACTCAAACTCTTCGGTCTTGTCGTTGAATTTCTCCCAGTTACCGCCGTCCGTCCAAAGTCTTTCCAAATGATAGAAAAGACGGGTTTCGTCGTTG
>JAZRSE010000137.1:0-3824 GCA_045651305.1 Candidatus Scatosoma sp.
ATTGCCGAGGTTTGTGCGCTTGTCCGTCCCGATTACGCTATTTTTACGGGCGTGTGCGAACAGCATATTTCCACCTTCCAAAGCATTGAAAACGTGTTTGCGGAAAAGAGCGAAATTATCAAAAGCGGCGCGTTTACCGTGTGTGGCGAGGGCTTGAAAGATAGAATAAACGAGAAATTCCCCCAAGGCAAGGAAAACGTTTTGTTTGCCGATTCTGCTGCGGTAAGCGATTTGGAAATGACGGCAACGCATACGAAGTTTTGCTTGACGATAGAGGGCGAAAAAATCAAAGTGGGCACTACGCTGCTTGGTAGGGCTGCCGTGGAAAATATCCTGCTTGCGGCAACGCTTGCAAAGCGTATGGGCTTGACGGGCGAAGAGATTGAAAAAGGTCTTGCAGGCGTAGGGCAAATTCCGCATAGATTGCAGCTTTTGGAAAATAACGGCGTGTATATCTTGGACGACGGGTATAACTGCAACCCCCGTGGCGCGGTAGAGGCGCTTGCGGCGCTTTGCCGATTTGACGGTAGAAGATGTATCGTCACGCCGGGGATTGTCGAGTGCGGCGTATTGGAAGAAAAAATCAACGGAGATTTGGGCGAACGAATTGCCGCTTGCCGTTTGGATTACGTGATATTGGTAGGCGAAACGCTTGTTGGCGCGGTAAAGAAAGGGTATTTGGAAAAAGGCGGCGAATTGGAAAAACTTGTCGTTGCTAAAAACTTGGAAGAGGCGAAAACGCATTTATCCGCTTGGATAAAACGGGGCGACGCGGTGCTTTTCCTCAACGATTTGCCCGACGTGTATTGACGAAGAATAATAAAACGAGAGAAACACCAAAGCGAAGAAATACTTTGCGGAGGTGTTTTTTTATGCGGAAAATAGCGGTGTTTTTCGGCGGAAAATCGTGCGAGAACGAAATTTCGATATTGACGGGCGTGTTCGTTCTCAACGTGTTGGATAGGACGAAATATACGGTGTATCCCGTGTACGTACATACGGACGGCAATATGTACACCTATGAGGGGATGACCGACTTGAACGTTTTTCGAAAGGGGGATTATTCCAAATTTACCCGAGTTTTCTTTGAAGAGGGGGGTATGTACGCGTTGAATACGCAAAAAATGCGTATAAAACGGCTTGCGAAAATAGATTGTGGCTTAAATTGTTGCCACGGCGGATTGGGCGAGGGAGGCGGTTTGTCGGCGATAATGGCGTGGAATAATATTCCCTTTGCCTCGCCCGATTTAACGGCGTCGGGGGTGTTTATGGATAAATCCTTGACGAAACTCGTCTTGCGTTCGCTCAACGTCCCCACCGTCGATTATATCCGCGTCAACGAGGCGGATTATCAAAAACGGGGCACGTTTTTATTGAAGAGCATCGAAAGCAGGCTAAAATACCCCGTGGTGGTAAAGCCCTCGCATTTGGGCTCGTCTATCGGGATATCGGTGGCGGAAAACGAGGATGAGGCGAAGTGCGCCATTGAAAAAGCGTTCGAGCTGGACGATAGAGTCATCGTGGAAAAATGTATTCAAAACAAAAAGGACGTCAACTGCGCCGCCTATTCGCTCAACGGGGAAATTTACGTGTCCGAGCCGGAGGAGGCGTTTGGCGAGGGAGTATATACGTTTGAGGAAAAATACGTAAAACGAGGGCAGGACGCGCCTTTATCCCCCAAAACGGGGCGAGTGAAAGGGGTGACGGGGGAACTTCGGGATAAAATACGCGCCTATACCAAGACGGTGTATAAGCGTATGGACTTAAAGGGCGTGGTGCGTATGGATTTCCTCGTGAGCGGCGGCAAGGCGTACTTGTGCGAGGTGAATACCGTGCCCGGCTCGCTTGCGTATTATCTTTTTTGCGAGCGAATTTTCGACGCGCGTACCTTTTTTAGCGATTTGATTGCCGACGCGATGGCAAGCGCAAAGTCGGGAGAGAAAAAGCTGCTTTCAACGGGGATATTGCGTAGCGTGCAACTGCGTAAAAAATAAAAGGAACGGGGAAAATTTCCCCGTTTTTTCTATTGACAAATAGAAAAATTGGATATATAATAAAGCAAAGAAATAAAAGGGGTTGTGGTATGAAAAAATACTATATCGGTATCGACCTTGGCGGTACGTTTATCAAGGGCGGTGTCGTAAACGGGCAGGGAGAAATTCTCGCGTGTGACAAAGTGCCTACGGAAAGTGATTTTGGTGGGGGCAGGGTTGCGTCGAATATAGCCGCTCTTGCGGAAAAACTGCTTACTGCTACGGGCATTTCCAAAACGGAAGTGGTAGGGCTTGGCATAGGCTCGCCCGGGATGATTGATAGCAAGAAAGGGGAAGTCGTTTTTTCGGGCAATTTGAATTGGACGCATTTCCCGATTGCGGAAGAAACGGCAAAGCGTATAGGCTTGCCCGTAAAGCTTGCCAACGATGCAAACGTGGCGGCGCTTGGCGAAACGAAATTCGGTTGCGGAAAAGATTACGATAATACGATACTTATCACGCTTGGCACGGGCGTAGGCGGCGGTATCGTTATCGACGGCAAACTGTTCGAGGGTTATCGCTCGGCTGGGGCGGAACTTGGCCACGCCGTACTTATGGTGGGCGGCGAACAATGCACTTGCGGAAGAAAGGGTTGCTTTGAGGCATACGCCTCGGCGACGGCGCTTATTCGGGATACGAAACGCGCTATGCAAGAAAATAAAAACAGTATGCTTTGGGAGATAGGCTCGTTAGAGGAAGTAAACGGTAAAACGCCCTTTGATTATTACGATAAGGACGCGTCGGCAAAAGCGGTGGTGGACAGGTATATCACGATGCTTGGCGCAGGGCTTACCAACCTCGCTAACGAATTCCGTCCGCAGGCGATTATTCTTGGCGGCGGTGTGTGCGGGCAGGGTGAAACGTTGTTGAAACCGTTGCGTGAAATTTTAAGTAAAGAGTTGTTCGCAGGCGAAAAAGGTCCGCAAGTGGAGCTATTGATAGCAACGCTTGGCAATAACGCAGGGCTTTTGGGCGCGGCGGCGCTTTGGATGTAAATACTATAAAGGAGAAAAATAAGATGATTGAATTGAACGGTAAAGTAGTTATTATCACGGGCGGCGGCAGAGGTATCGGCTTTGGTCTTTCCACGGCGTTTGCAAAGGCAGGCGCAAAACTCGTGATTACGGGTAGAACGGAAAGCACGTTGCTTTCGGCAAAAGAACAGCTTGAAAAGGACTACGGTTGCGAAGTGTTGACGGTGACGGCGGACGGCGCGGATGAAAACGCGATTAAAAACGTTATCGCAAAGACGGTGGAACGCTTTGGCAAGATTGACGCGGTGGTGAATAACGCGCAAGCCTCCGCCTCGGGCAAAATGCTTATCGACCATACCAAAGAAGATTTGGATTTGGCAATCTATTCGGGTATTTACGCAAGCTTTTTCTATATGCGCGAGGCTTTCCCGTACCTTAAAGAAACGAAAGGCTGCGTAATCAACTTCGCAAGCGGCGCAGGGTTGTTTGGTAGAATTGCCCAATCGTCCTATGCGGCGGCGAAAGAGGGTATTCGCGGTCTTTCAAGAGTTGCGGCAACCGAGTGGGCGCCTTATGGAGTGCGCGTAAACGTAATTTGTCCTTTGGCAATGACGGAGGGCTTGAAGAAATTTAAGGAAGAATATCCCGAACGTTACGAACAAACGATTAAGGGCGTACCTATGGGACGCTTTGCCGACCCCGAAAAGGATATTGGCGGGCTCTGTGTATTCCTTTGCTCGGACGAGGCAAGCTACGTTACGGGTGAAACGATTACGCTCCAAGGCGGTAGCGGTTTGCGTCCGTAATAAACTAAAAG
>JAZRSE010000138.1:0-1785 GCA_045651305.1 Candidatus Scatosoma sp.
CAAAGAGCGCGCTATCACGGATAACCGCCTCTACGACGATACCCTCTTCGTTGCACTCCGCACGAAGAATACGCGCAGGGGTGTTATGTATCGTACCGTGGAGCTCGTACCCCTCTCTACCGCCAACGCTATCCAAACCGCAGGTGTAGAGCATACCGCCCTCAAAACGTCTTAAAAACCCAATTTCACGGGTAGTAAAACCGTTTTTAGAGATGAAGGACATATTTTGCCCTTCGTGGTATAATTGCATAATATCAAGCGCCTTACCAACATTCAAAAGGAAACGGATTTTGCCGTTATCGCAGTCGATAACGTCCAAGCCCTTTTCAATGCCCTCAGTAAACGCATAGCGGCGAATACTCGCCGCTTGCATATAATTAGAAATTTTACCGTTCATATTATTTACCCGAAAAAACTTTCAACGTGCCAAGCGCATTTTCTTTCATTGCGTTTTGCGCGTTCAACGCCAAGTTGTGGAAGAAATCCGCATCCTTGCTTTCCACGGTTGCTTTTGCCGCCGCATAGCCAGCGTACGCCATATACGAATAGTAGTTGATTTTGCCAATACCACGACGAATTACTTCACGGTATTCTTCGTGGGAAATACCGCTACCGCCGTGCATTACAAGGGGAATATCCGTGTATTCTCTTACCTTGCTGATAATATCCATATTGAGTACGGGTTTCGTCTTGTAAATACCGTGTGCCGTACCAAACGCAATCGCCAAAGCGTCAATGCCCGTCTTTGCAAGGAAATCGGGCACAAGTTCCGGTTTCGTGTACAAATCGGAGGGGTCTGCAACGATGCTTTCGCCGCCGCCCTCTCTTTGAGGCAACGCGCCAAGTTCCGCTTCAACTTCCGCACCGTTTGCGTGCGCGAAGTCTACCACTTCTTTCGTGCCCCTTGCATTTTCTTCGTAAGGGAGCGTGGAATAGTCAATCATAACCGACGTAAAGCCAAGTTCAATTGCACGTTTGCAATACTCGAAATCTTCGCCGTGGTCGAGGTGAACGCACACCTTTACCTTACTTCTCTTTGCAAGTTCTACCATAACGGGGCCGATTTTGTCAAGGGGAGCTACGTCCTCGTGGCATTGCGCGTGCGCAATGATAACGGGTACGTCCAATTCTTCCGCCGCATCCAAAACAGCGAGCAAGCACTCCAAATTAGGGGTGTTAAAACTACCGATAGCGATGTTTCTCGCTTTGCCTTCTGCAATAACTTCTTTTAATCCTGCTAACATTTTATTTTACCCCTCAATCAATATCAATTACTTCATAGCCAAGGTACGTCTTGAACGCTTCTTCCAAAACGTATTTCATATGGCCCATACCAACCGTCGTGTGGTGCTTGAAACCGCCCTTTGCCAAACGGATAAGTTTGTCTTGCAAGTTGGGAATTTCCGCAACGCCGCCGCAACCAAAGTACGATTTTTCAATAGGGTCTGCCGTGAATCTTGCCTCGCTTGCATACACTTTAAGCTTGCCGTCTTCCGTGAAACCGTTGGAGAAGGTCATATCGAACGCTGCAATTCTACCCTCGTTCGTACCCCAACCGCTGCCAGGGTCGTTCTTCGCGAACATCTTGTGTTCGGTTACGTCGCCCTTTTCCGTCATCAAGCTTTGTGCAACGGGGCCGCAGTGGAAGAGGATAACTTTGTTTTCGTCGTCGCCGTAGTTGTTGTTCCAGTCCAAGCAAGCCGTAGGCTTACCGCTTGCAAGTTGCATAGCGCGCATCGTAATCGCACTCGTCAAGTCGATTTCGCAAGAGCATACGATACCTCT
>JAZRSE010000139.1:0-3843 GCA_045651305.1 Candidatus Scatosoma sp.
CCACAACGGCGGCACGGCGACGGCAACGGAAAAGGCAAAGTGTAGCGATTGTAACCAAGCCTACGGAGATTACGTAGATTATTCGTATAAAATCGTATTCGCGCAAGATTCGCAATGGGTAGTGCTTGGCAAAGACGAATACAATAAAACCATCGAATACACGGTGTATAGAAATTCCGTAGCGGACGCAAGCATAAAGCCGACGTTCACGTTTGCCGACCCCACGATTGCAAGATTGGACGGCGACACGTTGATTGGCTTGAAAGTGGGCGTAACCACGTTAATAGCGGAATATAAAGGTCAAACCGCCACAATGCGTATCGAAGTTTTGGCGCAGTTAGGGCCTATCGTCAACGCAACCAACACCGAGCAAGTAAAATCGTTCGGGCGCGCGTACGCAACGGGTACGTCCAATGATAAATTGCGTTTCGTCAATACGGCAAGCGGTTTTGAAGTGAACTTTATCGGCAGCGCAGTTACCTGCTATATCAATTTCGACGTATATGAGGCGGTATCGGGCGGACTTCTTGGCGGGCTCAAAATTTACTTGGACGACCAGCCTTTCTACTATTTCAAAACGGACGTAGACGTCAACGCCACCGCTATTACCTTGGTGGGCAGTATCCCCTACGGATTCCACACCTTAAAAGTTCTTAAAATGACCGAGCAGGCCCTTGCACAATGCGAGGTTTGGGGGCTTACCACGGACGGAACGTTCGTCACCCCCTTTGCGCATAAAGAATTGTTGTTTGAATTCTATGGCGACTCGATTACCTGCGGTTACGGCAACTTGCCTGCGGAAGAGGGTATGATTTACGCCCAAGACGGCACAAACACCTACGCCTCGATTGCAAGTGAATATTTCAATGCGGAATACGAGTGCGTATCCTATTCGGGTATGGCGGTTGCTATCCCCAACGGCACGGTTAGCTATACCGTACAAGACATCTTCGATAGAAATAACGTACAAGACCGCGTCCCTTACGATATGAGCCAAACCTCCCCCGACGTCGTCGTGGTATCGCTTGGCACGAACGACTCGTTCAGTATGGAAACGGGCGGTAACGGCGCGTTTTTGAAAAAGTACGTAGAATTTATCAAACACCTCCGCGAAAAACGCCCCAACGTGCCTATCATTTGTATTTACGGTATGATGTGGACGGGCGGAAACGAACTTGAAACGGAAAACTGTATCAAACTCGCCATTGACGCTCTTCGCGAGGACGGCATTGAAAAAGTGTACTATTCGCGCGTAGAGGCGAACTTGACGGGCAAAGACGCGCACCCCGACGCAGCAGGTCACCAAATCGCAGCGCAACAGTTGATTGAATTGATTAAATTGTACGGCGAATTGGAGGGCTACGCGCCCACCTCTATCCCCACTGCCAACGATGCGACCATTACTTATAACGCCAACTTGGAAAACGTAAAATTGGGCGATAGCGTACGCGTACCTACGGCAACGGCAAAAGATTACGATAATAGCAATATCAGCGAAAATATCCAAGTACAAATCGGTTACTGCGACGATAACGGCAACGTTTTACAATGGACGGAATCGTATATGCAAGCGGAAGAACCTACAAAGATGATGGAAGTGAAAGAATATAGCAATTGGATAATTCGTTACTCCATTGTCGGCGCAAACGGCAACCGCGTAATAAAGGATTTGCTTTTTACGGCACAACAAAGCGCAACGCCTATCGTATATTTATCCAGCCTTGAAGATATCACGGCAATCGTGGGTACTGCTTTCACAACCCATTTCTCTTCCGCGATGTGCAACAACGCCGACGTTAGCGCGAATATCGAGTTGTGGATTTACAGTATAGCAAATGGAGAAAGAGAACTTGTAGAAATATTCCCTACGGGCGGTGCGTCTGTGGAAATACAATTACCGCACGGCACGTACGAATTGGTTTATAGATGCAAAGACGATTTAGGCAACCGTAGCCAAGACCGCGTGATAAACGTAACGGTAAACCGCGCGGAAAAAGGCACGCAACTTATTAGCGAAAACGCCGTAGCGAACAACGCCGATAACGCAACGTGGAACAACGCAACAAATAGCCTTGACGTAGGCGTAACCGTTTCTTCCCAAAATGCGTCTTATTCCCAAGTAACCTTCAACAACGATAAGTACGGCATGGACGATATCCTTAAAGTCACCTTCTCTATCGACGAATTTACAAACGGTGGCGAACAATTCTACACAATGGGTACTTACGGCTCGAAAACCTATTATCAATATATGCCTGGCGGACACGAGGCAACTTGGGCACCTTTCTTCTCCATCCGTATCAGTAGCAACGGCGTTGGGCTTGTAACGGGACAATTAAACACCTCGGGCGCGCCTTACGTAGAAACGCCGACGAACCTTATAGACGGCAAACAACATACGATTGCTTGGCAAATCGTGAAAACGGGCGCAAATTGCGACGCGGACGATGCGAGTATCATTATGCGTTGTTGGATTGATTGCGACACCGCGCAAGCACCTTCTATCCAAGTCGTTTGTACGGCGCAAAATTACGAAAAGTATTATTTCGATAGATATTATAACGAGGGCGACGGTTGGCTGTATTTCGGCTCGATTTCCACAGGCAACGCCAACGATTGTATGCACGTTTACAAAGCGGAACTCGTTTAATATAATTTTCACCCCCTTGCAACAACAGGGGAAAGCGCTACAATAGATATGCTTATCGTGCTTGCGATAGGATAGATAAAGGGAAAATATTATGAGAAAATAACTATTCCCTATTCACTCTTCCCTATTACTTCCCTTTCCCCCCAACACGGTGCGTTTTAACGCAAAAAAAATCCCCCGATTATATCGGGGGATTTCTTATCGTGTTATTCCGTTAAGCAATCGGTTCTTCTTCTTTTACAGTGTCTTCTACGGTTGCAACCGCTTCTTCCGCCTTGTATGCGCCGATGTACTGGGGCGTAACGTTTTTGTACGATTTTGTACCAGTACCAGCAGGGATAAGTTTACCAATGATAACGTTTTCCTTCAAGCCGACAAGGTAGTCACGCTTGGTGCGGATAGCCGCTTCCGTAAGCACTCTCGACGTTTCTTGGAAGGACGCCGCGGACAAGAAACTATCCGTTGCAAGCGCCGCTTTCGTGATACCGAGAAGTACACGTTTTGCAAGAGCAGGTCTGCCGCCGTTTTGCATTGCTTTCGCACTTTCGTCTTGGAAGGTTACCATATCCACGAGTTCGCCAGGCAACAAGTTGGTCTCGCCTGCGTTTTCTACGCGGACTTTTTTGAGCATTTGACGTACGATGATTTCAACGTGTTTGTCGTTGATTTCAACGCCTTGCGAACGGTATACCGATTGTACTTGTTCAAGGATATAATCTTGTACGCCTTTCACACCTTGTACGCGGAGAATATCTTGAGGATATACGCTACCAGCATTCAACAAATCGCCAGGAACGACTTTCGCGCCGTCTTTCACTTTGATTTCCGCATTGAACGGCAACGTGTATTCCTTTTTAAGTTCGCCCGATACTTCGTCGTTGATACGGATATGCTTGGAGCCGTCCGAATCGTCGATAGATACGATACCTTCCACTTCGCAAATGGTTGCGCAGCCCTTGGGCTTTCTTACTTCGAACAATTCTTCGACACGGGGAAGACCTTGCGTGATGTCGCCCGTAGCCGCGATACCGCCCGTGTGGAAGGTACGCATCGTAAGCTGCGTACCGGGCTCACCGATGGATTGCGCCGCAATCGTACCGACTGCTTCGCCCACTTGTACAGGCAACGTCGTCGCCATATTTTTACCGTAACACTTCGCGCAAACGCCGAATCTCGAAGCGCAGTTGAATACG
>JAZRSE010000140.1:0-5821 GCA_045651305.1 Candidatus Scatosoma sp.
GCCCCGTCGATAAGTTTCGTGCCCGAGGGTACGTTTTCCCCAAGCGTAATCGCATTGGACGTAAGTTCTACGCAGTTGCCCACTTCGGTTATGAGAATATTTTGCTCGGGCATACCAAGCGCCTGCGCCAAATCGGCGTGACGTTTCAAATGACGGTATTCCCCGTGCACGGGGATAAAGAATTTCGGTTTCAAAAGGGTGTGCAAAATCTTGTGTTCTTCTTGGCAAGCGTGTCCCGAAACGTGGATTTTTTCCAAGCTTTCGTACACGACTTTCGCGCCCTTTTTATAAAGGTTGTTGATTACCCTATACACCATTTTTTCGTTGCCGGGGATAGGCGTTGCGGAAATGATAATCGTATCGTTTCCCCCAACGGTAACCTTGTTAAATTCGCCCATCGCCATACGGGTAAGCGCGCTCATAGGTTCGCCTTGCGAGCCTGTGGACACGATTAAAAGCTCCCCGTCGAAAAGGTTTTTCGTGCGCTCGATATCAATTAGTACGCCCTCGGGAATAATCAATTCCCCAATCTTTACGGCGGCGTCTACCACCTTGAACATACTCCGCCCCGAAAGCGCCACTTTGCGGCGGTATTTTACCGCCAAATCAATGATTTGTTGCAAGCGGTGAATATTGGAGGCAAACGTAGCGATAATGATACGTCTATTCACGTTTTCCGAGAACAAATGGTCGAGCGTAGTGCCCACCACCGTTTCGCTCATCGTGTAGCCTGCCCTCTCAATGTTCGTCGATTCGCTTAAATACAGCAATACGCCCTCTTTGCCAAGTTCGGCAATGCGCTTTAAGTCAATCGGCTCGCCTGCGACGGGGGTTAAGTCTATCTTAAAATCGCCGCTGTGGTACACAAGCCCGTTAGGGGTGCGTATAGCAAGCGCGCACGCGCCCGAAATCGAGTGGTTTACGTTGATAAATTCCACCTCGAACACGCCGAGTTTCACCCTCTCGCCTGCCGTAATAACACGTTGCGGAACGGCTTGCAAACGATGTTCTTGCAATTTGTTATCCGTCAACATTAACGTAAGTTTCGTGCCGTATAACGGTATATCCGCGCCAAGTTCTTTTATGAGATAGGGCACGCCGCCGATATGGTCTTCGTGGCCGTGCGTAAGCAATATGCCACGGATTTTGTCCTTGTTTTGCGACAAATAGGTGACGTCGGGCACAACCAAGTCAATCCCCGGCATATCTTCGCTATTGGGGAAGGTAAGCCCTGCGTCGACAACGATAATATCGTTGCCGTATTCTATCGCCGTCATATTTTTCCCTATTTCGCCCACGCCGCCGAGAAAGACGATTTTCACAGGCTTTTTCTTCTTCATTGCCTTCTCTTTGCCCGCCGCGTGTTTTTTTTGCAATTTCTCGTTTCCTTGTTTATTGCCCGATTGGGGGGCTTGGGGAACAGGTTGTTTGCCTTTCTTAACAGGCTTTACCGCCTCGTCCGCTTTTTTGGAAAAATCCGCAAACTCGCCAATATCAAAAACCGTGCCTTTGGGGTTTACGCGCGAATTGCGCTTTTTCGTCGTCTTTGGTTTGTCCACGTTCTTTTTGGGTTGTTCTTTTTGCTCTTTTTTTTCTTTCACTCTATTTTCTTACTCCTTAAAAGGATATGTATGCGCTCATAAAATAGAGAGCCGAAAATATAGGAATTATCAGCTCTCTTTCGTATTCGTATGTGTTGTCTTACGTTTTATTAGAAGTTGAATTCAACTTTCTTTTCTTTGGTAAGTTTGATATGTCCGTCGCTTAAAAGTTGCTTGGTGGAGGTGTAAGGGAATTCTTTTGCGTAATCAACCGTTTCCGCAACGTCCTTCTTTTCCGCCTCGATTTTCGTAACGAGTGCCTCTACCAAACGCACCGCTTTCTTAACGGCAGCCGCACTCTTAACCTTAACCATAAACGGCGTGCTTTCGTGGGCTTTTTGGTCGCCTACGTTCTTTTGATGGTAAACCGTGGGTTTGAACGTTTCTTCATCGTTAGGGTCAAGCGCAAGATAGAAACAAAGCGTTTTGCCGTTGATACCCATCTTTGCAACCGTTTCTCTGCCATAGTTAAATCTATCGCCGTGCCAGCTTACGTTCGAACGAACTTTCTTGTAAGCAAGAAGAGCGTTCTTCAAATCGCTATAATATTCTTTTACAGCGTCGTCGCTTTGGCTCATCTTCGCGGTAAAACTTCTCTTCAAACGGATTACCATACCCGTTTCCGCGTCAACCAATTCCCCTTCTACTTCTTCGTATACGGGTTCTTTCGCTACGGCGATTTCTTCTGCAACGGGTTCTTCTTTAACTTCTTCAACGATTTCTTCAACGACTTCTTCTTGAACCTCTTCCACAACGGGTTCTTCAACAACCGTTTCTTCTACGGGTTCTTCTACGATTTCTTCCACCGTTTCTTCGCAATTCGCGCACATTTCGCAAAGCTTTGCCGATACGCGCGTTGCGATTACGTCGATACCTTCGTCGTCGATAACGAAATCGAACGTCGTTTCTTCTTCCGTCGTTTCCGCCGCAAGTTTATCCCCTACGATAAGGGCGATACGGTCGTAATCTACCGTTTCCGCAGGTACGGTGTTTGCAGCCATCTTCGCCGCTACCATATCCGCAAGTTTGTCATAGTCGATTTCGCAAGGAGCGGGCGCAGGGATTTGTACCTTTTCCGCTACTTTTGCCGCAATCGCGTCGAGGTCGAGCGAGGCAATCGCATTTGCCACAGCCGCGCCTACAACCGCCGAAAGCACTTCTTCGCCAACGCTTGCTTGCACTTTCGCAGCAGCCGCCGCAAACGAATCGTCAATGCGACGATAGTCTACCTTTTCAGGATAAGGCAACGATTCTACTACCTTTTCCGCCGCGCCGTAGATAATTCTATCGTAATCAATCTTTGCCTCAACGGGCTTTTCTTCCTTTTCAGGTTGTTGAACGAGTACGTCGCCCAAAAGTTCCAAAACCTTATCGCCAACGTCGTCCGCAATACGCACGTAGTCTACGTTTTCCGCAACGGGAATAGCCGCTACGATTTGTTCTACGAGGTTTTTATAATCCGCCGATTCAAGCGTTTCCGCCAAATCCGCAATCTTTTGACGGATTTCTTCCAACGATTCGTCCATTTGCTCTACGAGCGTGAAACGAGCGTACACGTCGTCCATCTTCGTAATCACGTTGTCGCTAATCAACGATTTCAAATCCTCGTAAATGGATTGATGTTGCAAATAGCTCAACTTGATTTCGTTAAGCGTATCTTCGATAGGAGGCAAAACGCCTGCAACCTTTTCTTTTACACCCTCTGCAAGTTCGTCGGATGCAAACGCGTCCAATCTACTAATAACGTCCTCGATTTTCGCAACCGTCTCCGCAATAGAGGCGGACAAGCCGTCGTAAATGCTTTGGTTTTGTATGTAGCTATAACGAATTTCTTGCGTGATGGTTTTAGAGGTCTTTTCGTTGTCCCCTTTGAGTTCCCCGTGCAAAGAGCCGATTTGAACGGAGGAATATTTCATTTCGTTAAGAAGTTCTTTTTTAAGCTTTTGCAAATCGTAAGAAAGCCAGCTATACAATGCGTCGATTTTTGATACGCTTGCTTGACTTGCTTGATTGTTATTTACCGTTGCTTTTTTTTGTTCCGCCATATTAACACCTCAACTGTTTTCCTTTTTCAGTTAAAAAGCCTTTTCATCGCTTTAACATACTCTATTATAGCATATAATATTCGTTCGGTCAAGGCTTTATAAAAAAAATATTGCCAAGAAACGTGTTTTTTTAGAAAAAACACCGCCCCAAAAGGGGGCGGCGTCATAAAATTTTCTATATTCGTTTATTTTTGTTTCCTTTTTTCCAAAGCGCGTTGCAACGCTTTTACGCCCTCTACGACAGGGATAACCGCAAAGCCGATTACCACCGCAATACCCAATTCCGCAAAGCCAATCGCCTCGAAACCGAATACGCCTGCAACGGGAGGAATTGCGCATACCGCCACCGACAGCACGAACGAGCCGAGCGCCGCCGCCCAAAGCAATTTGTTTTGCTTTTTGAGCGTGAACAAGCTCTTTCTTTGAGAACGCATATTCAAGCTATGGAAGATTTCCGCCATAGCAAGCGTCAAAAACGCCATCGTCGTACCGTGCGTACTGTTGGAGATTTGCCACGAACCCGTTTGTATATAATGCCCTACGAAGAAGGACACGAGCACCAACACCGCAACCAAAAAGCCTTGATATACGACGTCTATGCCCATACCGCCCGAAAAGACGCCCGCTTTGGCGTCGCGCGGTTTGCGTTTCATAATGTCGTCCTCCGCCCTTTCCGTGCCCAATGCAAGCGCAGGGAAGGTGTCGGTGACCAAGTTAATCCAAAGCAAGTGCGCAGGTTGTAAAATGGTAAAACCAAGCAAGGTCGCCACGAAAATAGCGATTACCTCGCTCATATTGGACGCAAGCAAGAACTGTATCGCTTTACGGATATTATCGTAAATTCGTCTGCCCTCTTCCACCGCGCCGACAATCGTTGCGAAGTTGTCGTCCGTGAGTACCATATCCGCCACGTTTTTGGTTACGTCCGTGCCCGTGATACCCATGCCAACGCCTATGTCCGCGCTCTTAATCGAGGGAGCGTCGTTTACGCCGTCGCCCGTCATCGCCGTTACGAAACCGTATTTTTTCCAAGCGTTGACGATACGCGTTTTGTGTTCGGGTTGCACGCGTGCGTACACACTTACGTTTTGGAAGATTTTTTCAAACTCTTCGTCCGTGAGCTCGTTGAGTTGTGCGCCCGTAAGCGCCTTTGCCTCGCCCGTCAAGATACCAAGTTCTTTTGCAATCGCAACCGCCGTATCCACGTGGTCGCCCGTAATCATAATAGGACGGATACCTGCCTCACGGCATTGTTCAATCGCCACTTTTACCTCGGGACGAACGGGGTCAATCATACCAACCAAGCCCACAAAGCAGAGGTCCTTCTCGACGCTGTTGGGCTCGTATTCAGCGGGCTCTGCATCAAGCTCCTTGGTGGCAGCCGCAAGAACACGGAGTGCCTTGTCTGCCATAGCCTTGTTGGCGGAAAGAATATCTGCGCGAATATCTTCGCTCATATCAACGAAAACACCCGAAACCAAAGCCTTGGTGCATCTCTTGAGAAGCTCATCGGGCGCACCCTTGGTGAATTGAACGAGAGAACCGTCCTCTTTTCTGTGAACAGTGGACATCATTTTTCTGCCTGAATCAAAGGGAACCTCGCCGATTCTGACCAATTTGTCTTTTTGGATGTTTTTCGAGAGATTAAGCGATTCTGCATAGTTAACGAGAGCGCATTCGGTAGGTTCACCGATTGCCGTGTTTGCTTCAACGTCAAATTCTGCATCGGAGCAAAGGGACATAGCGTTTGCGAGAAGCTCTTCGTTATCGCCGTAGTGGTCAACTACGGTCATTTTGTTTTGCGTAAGAGTACCCGTTTTGTCGGAACAGATTATCTGCGTACAACCGAGAGTTTCAACGGCAGTAAGCTTTCTGATAATCGCATTTCGCTTGGACATATTCGTAACGCCGATTGAGAGAACAATCGTAACGACGGTTGCAAGTCCTTCGGGAATGGCGGCAACCGCGAGGGAAATTGCTATCATAAAGGAATTGAGAATAGGCTCGAAGCTGAATCCATCTCGGATAAGCTGAACGCCGAAAATGACAACGCAGATGCCTATAACGAGGTAGGTAAGAATCTTTGAAAGACCTGCAAGCTTTATTTGAAGGGGAGTTTTTCCTTCCTCCGCTTGAGCCAAAGCGTCGGCGATTTTACCCATTTCGGTGTCCATA
>JAZRSE010000141.1:0-2257 GCA_045651305.1 Candidatus Scatosoma sp.
CTGGCCACGCGGCGTTTACGGCAATGCGTGCGCGCGGTGCACAAGTAACCTACGTCGTTATCCTCGTGGTTGCGGCGGTCGACGGCATTATGCCTCAAACGGTAGAGGCGGTTAACCACGCGGAAGCGGCAAACGTACCTATCATCGTTGCAATGAACAAGATGGATAAGTACGAAATTAACCCCGATAGAGTAAAACAAGAACTTATCGAACACGAACTCGTGCCCGAAGAATGGGGCGGCGATACGATGGTTATCCCCGTTTCCGCAAAGACGGGTATGGGCATTGACGAGCTCTTGGAATCGGTCAACCTCGTTGCGGAAATGCAAGAGTTGAAAGCCAATCCCGACCGTCCTGCAAAGGGTACGATTATCGAGGCGAAACTCGATAAGGGCAAAGGCCCTGTTGCAAGCATAATCGTACAAACGGGTACGCTTAAAACGGGCGACAATATCCTTTCCGGTACGACGATGGGTAGAGTGCGCGCAATGTTCGACGATAAGGGCAGAGCGATTAAATCGGCAGGCCCTTCTATGGCGGTATCTATTCTTGGTATGGAAGACGTACCTAACGCAGGCGATAGCATTATGGTTGTCGACCAAGCGCTTATGAAACAAGTACAAGAAGAAAGAAAGAACAAGCAACGCGAAAGCATGATTAAAGAGCAAAGCCGCGTAACGCTTGACGACGTATTTGCGCAAGTGGAAGAGGGCAAGATGAAAAACCTCAACCTCATCGTTAAAGGCGACGTACAAGGTAGCGTAGAGGCGGTGAAACAATCGCTTGAAAAGATTAGCAACGAAGAAGTACGCGTAAAGGTTATCCACGCGGCGGCAGGTGCAATCAACGAGGGCGACGTAATGCTCGCGGATAGCGCAAACGCGATTATCATCGGTTTCAACGTTCGTCCCGATACGAAAGCGAAGAAACTTGCGGAAACCTCGAAAGTAGACGTAAGAAGTTATCGTATCATTTACGAGCTTTTGGACGATATGGAAGCGGCGCTTAAAGGTATGCTTGCACCCAAGCTTAAAGACACGCTTACTGGTAAGTGTGAAGTTCGTCAAACGTTCAATATCACGGGCGTTGGCACGATTGCAGGTTGCTACGTTATCGACGGTAAGATTGTTCGTGGCGGTAAGCTCCGTATCTATCGTGAAGATATTATGATTTGCGAAGGCGGCGTAAAACAACTCAAACGTTTCAAAGACGACGTTAAGGAAGTTAATTACGGTTACGAGTGCGGTTGCGCCATCGACGGGTTCAACGAAATCCGCGTAGGCGACATTATCGAATGTTACGTTACGGAGGAAATCAAAGCGTAATGAAAGTATCGAGAACTTCGAGATTAAACGGCGAATATCAAAAGGAAATCAGCGGCATTTTACGTAAGGTAAAAGACCGTAAACCGGAACTCAAAGGCTTGATTTCGGTTACGGAAGTGGACGTTGCGCCCGATTTGAAAACGGCGTACGTTTACGTGAGCATTTACGGAACGAACGAGGCGGAAACCAAGCGTTCTTTTGCGCTTTTGCAAGAAAGTGCAGGGTTTATCCGTCGCGAGCTTGCAGGGGTTATGCGTATGCGTACCGTGCCTGCGCTCACCTTCCGTATGGACGGCAGTATGACGTACGGTGCGAAGATGGACGAAATATTTAAGAAAATCACCTATTCCACGACGGAAGAAACGGAAGAGGAAGAAAAATAAAGAAAAATACGCACCGTGCCCGTTCACGTTGCGTTTTTCCTTATCAAAAGGACGACAAATGGAAAGCTTAAAACAAATAGCAGAGAGAATTAAAAAAGCGAAACAGGTGGCAATTTTCGTGCATATGCGCCCCGACGGCGACGCGCTTGGTAGTGGGCTTGCGCTTTCTTGCGCCCTCGATTATTTGGGTATTGCAAACGAGGTGTGCGTGGAAACGGATTTGCCCTCCAACTTGCTTTTTATCGACGGATTGCAAGCGGTGAAGAAAGCTCCAACGAAAAATTACGATTTGTTGGTTACGCTTGATAGCAGCGACGAGCAACGCTTGGGTGCGCTTTTGGACGAGTTCAATAAAGCAAAACGCAAGGTGGATACTATCAACGTCGACCATCATATTTCCAATACGAGATATGCAAAATTCAATTACGTAAGAGAGTGCGCGGCAAATTGTATGAACGTAGCAAAACTCATCGAAGACATGGGTGCGCCGATTGATAAAAAGACGGCGGAATACCTGCTCGTTGGCTTGTTGACCGATTCGGGCAACTT
>JAZRSE010000142.1:0-6237 GCA_045651305.1 Candidatus Scatosoma sp.
CAATCTTTTCATAAAAATCCAACGCAATTTCGGCGTATGCCAAGCAAGCAGACTTTGTCTGCTTTTCTCTATTATAGCAAGAAAATGCAAAAATAGCAACGATTTTCTCACGCGCAAATAGAAAAAGCGGAGCTTTTTGCCCCGCTTTCCAGCTCTTTTCTTTTATTCAATATCCAAAAGACACTTATAAATCGTCATATAGTCGCGGATTTCCACCAAACGAGCGCCGTCCTCCGTTTTCTCTAAATCCTCGTTTTTGGCGCGCATACGGAAAGCGTTGATAAGCTTATTCGTCGCAACGATAAACGCCAAGAAGAAGAGGAAGAAAATACCGCCGCACACAGCCGTCAACGTAACGTATTTATCCCCGTTGGGCGTAAATATCCGCAACGCGCAAATCGCGCTAAACACCGCCGCCACTAACATTGGCACAAGCACCGCCATAAAGAAAATGCCGCGTTTTGTCACACGCTTGGAAAGAATACCGCGACGGCGTTCCTGCGCCGATAAAACGGTTTCCGCAAGCGGTTTTTCCTCTTCCGCAAGCTCGTCATAGCGTTTTTGGAGTTCCGTTTTGTATTCCTTTTTGATTTGTTCAACCGCCTCTACGCCCAAGTCGTATTCCAAGCTCTCAATGCTCGCGTCGGCGTATTCGCCAACGAGCACGTCGGGGTTTGCGAAATTTTCCGTCTTGGCTTTCCAATACCCCACCGACGCTTCCGTCGCCGTGATATCCAATACAAGCGCCCTTTCAAACGCCGCTTCCGCCGCTTGGAAATCCCCGTCGGCAAGCAATTTATCGCCCTCCGCACAAACCTCTTCGTATTCCGCGCGACGAAGTTTCGCCGCCTCCGCTTTTTGCTTACGCAGTTTCATCGCCTCTTCGGGGGAAAGCCCTACGAGGTCCTCGTCGTCCTCGTCCGTGTCCAATACGGGGAATTCGAACGCCATTTCTTCTCCCTCAAAAGCCGTTTCTTCCTCTTTTCCCTCTTCCGCAAGCTCGTCCGTGACGTCCACGTACCCCTCTTCCGTCTTCTTTAAGCGAATACCTCTGCCGTATTCGTCGTCGATAATTCTTTCTTCCATTTTTTCTTCTCCCTGTTTATTCTTCCAAACGCCACGGGCTTACAAACCCCTTGCGTTCCTTTTTCGGTATCGTCGTTTTTACCACTTTGGCAACGAATTTGCCTCTATACCGGCTCTTTGCCCAATCGCACAGCTCTTTCGTTTCAAACATCGCGAGCACGCAACTGCCCGAACCCGTCATCACCACGCCAAGCGGCGAAAAACTTTCGCACTCCGCATACGCTTTCTCCACGTCCGCGTTCAAGTGCAACGCAGGTATGTATAAATCGTTCGTCAAATACCTGCCCACGTCCTTTTTATCTTTTGCCTGCAAAGCTTTGATACAACCGTCCGTGTGGCTTTCCCGCCATTGTAACGTTTGCGGCAACTCGTCGTACTTTTTATAGCACTCTTTCGCGCTCACGCTGCTCTTGGGGCAAAGCATTAGAAAGTGCAACTGCTCGTCCAAATCCAAAAACGTGAGTTTCTCTCCACGCCCTTGCATACGGGCAAAGCCGCCCTTTAACATATACTTCGTGTCGCTGCCAAGACTATCGGCAATCTCTTCCAAACCTGCCTCGTCCTCCACCTTGTACAGCTTTGCCATACCGCGCAAAACGCCGCTTATGTCCGCGGACGAACCGCCTAAACCGCCACCAAGCGGTATGTTTTTATACACGGTAATATCCGCGCCGTTTGTGGAAAAGCGTTTGGAAAACGCCTCCGCCGCTTTTAAGGCGTTGTTTTGCTCGGGCGGAATATTCTCGCTGCCCATACCTTTCATCGTGATAGAAGAAAAGCCATCCTTGCGCTTTTTCAATAGGATAACGTCGTGCAAATCCAAACTCGCCACCAACGAATCAAGCATATGAAATCCCCCCTCAACGCCCGTGATTTCTAACGTGAGGTTGATTTTTGCATACGCTTTTATTTTAACCGTTGCCATAGCTCGTCCACCTATAAACCGTCGGCAACGACGGGCTTTTACGCCCGCCGCAACCTTTACGCATACCATTATAGCATATTTTCGACGGAATTACAATAGTTTAGAAAAGGTTTTGCTTAAAAATTCCCTATCCTAAACTCACTTGATTTGTCGATAGACGAAAATCCGTTCCCCCTCTTTTACGGGAAAAACCAAATCGGGGTTGCTCTTTTGCAAATCCTCCCTCGTTCGAGAGAGCCGTTTCGCCACTTCCCAAAGCGTTTCCCCTGCAACGGGCACGAATATCGACACCGCCGCGTCGCTCTTTTCCACCTTTTCTCCCTCTTCTACGTCGCGGATATACTCCCACGCACAACGCTTATACCCCTTTACGCAAATTTTAACCGTAGCCTCCGCCTCCGTCACGCCGTTCTTGCGACGAACGTTCAAGCCGTAAACGATACAATCCGCCTCAAAAGAATCCCCGTCCATATCTATCGGGAAAAGGAAGGGCAAGGATAAAGGACAACTCTTCCGTCCGCCGTCAACGCCGCGGAGTATCACTTCCGCAAGCACGACGCCCTCTACTTCTACGCCCTGCGCGGTTCTTTTGCAAACCACTTCTCCACGGGGCAAGATTGCCGCCTCCAAAACGTATTCTCCCTCGCCTACCCCTAAAAGAACCGCCTCTCCGCCTATCCTTTCGGTGTATTTAGCGCTATTCGTCAAATACCTGCCCTCGCCTTTTTCCTTTATAAGCCGCGTTTTCACAAGCGGAGAAAAGGCGTCCTTGGCAACGCTTACGCTATCCGTTTGCGAAAGAAAACAATCGGCGGATAACACGTAGGAAAAGACGACCTTGCTCTTCCCCTTTTCTTCGTCCACCGCGCAGGACAACTGCGTCGATTTGACGACGGCGCGCGCGCACGCTTGCGTATCCCCAAACGCCTCTTCGCAAGGAATTTCTAACGCAAAGGGCAACAACCGCTCGTACGAACAAACGCTCTCGTCGCTTTTAAGTACGCATACGTTCAGCGTTAACTCCCCCTCTATATTCAACTGCCCTGCGCCCACGCCCACGCGCGTCACCACGGCGTTTTCGCTATGGAGCAAAATATCCCCCACGTAATCCATTTCAAATTCGTCTTCCATTTCCGTTTCGCCCGTCACGCATACTCTTTTGCAAACACGAATATCCCCCACGTCCGTTTCCACGTTCTCTCCGCCCGATAAATATTCCATTTGCTTGCTGCCGTACACGTTAAGGAGCGCCCCGACGACAACGCTTACGTATAACCCAGAGCCCTCTCTTCTATGCGTTACGTTATCGACGGAAAACGCCGCTTTGGCAAAACAGGCAGGCGATACGCTTTGCCCCTCCGCTTTATGGAAGAACTCCGCGCCCCTCTCCACTCGGCAAATCTTCTTATCCACGTCCTCGTACACCACGCACAAAAGCACCTTTCCCCCGTAACGCACCTCTCCGTCCGCACAAACGCACTCGGTAGGCACGGCGGTTGCCTGCACGGCTAAAATACCGCCAATTTCACTACCAGGAAACCTGCACTCCACCATAGATTGGCTGTGCAAACAATCCATTTCTCCCGTGTAACGGTAAGTTTCAAATTTCGGCTCAATTAACATAGCATCTCTCCCTTTTGATTTTACTGCCCTTTTATCGTATGCGAAAGAGCCGTTAAGTAGAACGATAAACCTCGCCCTCTTGCCGATTATTTTGGCAAATTTTAGGTGATAACGAATAATTTAGCGAAATTTAGGCAATACTACCCCTATGATTAAACCGACCAAAAGAATTTCCGACGTCAAACAAATGGTGAAAGACTGCGCCTCCTCGCGCGTGTCCGTGCGTGTAAATTTAGGAAGAAATAAAACGATAAGCTACCACGGCGTACTAACGGGCGTGTACCCTGCCCTTTTCAAAGTAACCCCCGACGACGAGGACTTTTTAGGCAAAACCGCCTATTCCTATTCCGATTTGCTTTGCGGAAACGTTAAGATTAAAAAGTTGTAACCAAACGCCGTAACGATAGCATTGTGAAAAAATATGATAGATTTGTGAAAAATTTTTGAAAAACGCTTGACAACCCAAAAAACAAGTGCTATAATGATGATACAATATTTTTTGGGAGGATAATCCAAATGAAAAAATTTAAGGCACTTTTACTCACTTCTTTGACGGCTGTACTCCTTTGCGTATGTTTCTTGTTCGCAGGTTGCGGCGCTTCCGGTACGTATAAATTCAAATACGTAGAAATTGCTGGTATCGAATACAAAGTTGGCGATACCTGGGCAGGCGAAACGATTGACGCAGACGATTTCGAAGCTATCACGTTGAACAAAGACGGCACCATCAAAGATATGGAAGGCGCTAAGTGGGAAGAAAAAGATGGCAAAATCATCATCACGATGGGTGAAGGCGAAGAAGCTCGCACGGTTGCCGAATTCACGAAAGATGGCAACAAGTTGATTGTGGAACAAGAAGGCATGAAGATTGTTTACAAGAAATAATCAATACATAACGACAAACAAAAATACTGCGTTTTGCAACGCAGTATTTTTTTATACCCTATTAAAAACACCCCGTCCAATACGTTATTGGACGGGGTGTTCATTTAGTCTTCTAACACTTTTTTAAGGAATTGTCCCGTATAGCTGTTTTCCACCTTTGCCACTTCTTCGGGCGTGCCTACGCACACCACCGTTCCGCCGCCGTTACCGCCCTCGGGGCCCAAATCGACGATATAGTCCGCCGTTTTAATTACGTCCAAGTTATGCTCGATAACCAGTACGGTGTTGCCGCCCTCGCGCAGTTTCGTTAAAATTTTAATCAACTTTTCCACGTCGTAGCTATGCAAGCCCGTCGTCGGCTCGTCCAAGATATACAGCGTTTTGCCCGTGGAACGGCGAGCAAGCTCGGTGGCGAGTTTTACACGCTGCGCCTCGCCCCCTGAAAGGGTTGTCGAACTTTGTCCAAGCTTGATATACCCAAGCCCCACGTCGTTGAGCGTTTTTATCTTGTTATAGATATTGGGGATAGGTTGGAAAAACTCGCACGCCTCTTCCACCGTCATATCCAACACGTCGGCAATGCTCTTGCCTTTATATTTTACTTCCAACGTTTCGCGGTTATAGCGTTTGCCGCCGCACACCTCGCAAGGCACGAAAATATCGGGCAAGAAGTGCATTTCTATCTTGATAATCCCGTCGCCAAAGCAATGTTCGCACCTGCCTCCCGAAACGTTAAAGGAAAATCTACCTGCTTTATACCCTCTTTCCTTGGCGTCGGGCGTCACCGCAAACAAATCGCGGATAAGATTGAACACGCCCGTATAGGTGGCAGGGTTACTTCTCGGCGTTCTGCCAATGGGGGATTGGTCGATGTCGATTACCTTATCGAAGAAATCCACGCCCTCTATCCCGTCGCATTTGCCAAGCGCGTGCTTTGCGCCGTTTAAGCTATTGGCAAGCGTGGGATAAATGATTTCGTTTACCAAGCTCGATTTACCGCTACCCGACACCCCCGTCACCGCCGTTATCAAGCCTACGGGAATATCCACGTCGATATTTTTAAGGTTGTTTTGTTGACAACCCTTTACTTTCAACCATCTATCGCCCGTTTCCTTTCTTATCGCAGGCACGTCGATTTTTCTTCTTCTCGCCAAATAATCGCCCGTTATCGAGTGCTTGCACTTGGCAATCTCCTCGGGGCTACCGCAAGCAACCACTTCCCCGCCGTGTACGCCTGCTTTCGGGCCGATATCCACGATATAGTCGGCGGCGCGCATCGTATCTTCGTCGTGTTCGACGACGATAAGGGTGTTGCCCAAATCACGCAAGCCTTTGAGCGAATTTAATAATTTTTCGTTATCGCGTTGGTGCAAACCGATGCTCGGCTCGTCCAAGATATACAAAACGCCCGTAAGCGCACTACCGATTTGCGTTGCCAAACGGATACGTTGGCTTTCACCGCCCGAAAGGGTTACTGCCGTACGCGCAAGCGTTAAATAGTTAAGCCCTACGTTCCGCAAAAAGCCCAAACGGTTGTTGATTTCTTTGATAATCGCGTCCGCAATCAAATGCTCCGTCGGCGTCAGCTTGGTAATCAAATCGTCCATAAAATCGCAAAGCTTGTCTACGGACATTTCGCACGCGTCCCAAATATTCTTTCCGCCTACCGTCACGGATAACGATTCCTTTTTCAACCGCTTCCCGTTACAAACGTCGCA
>JAZRSE010000143.1:0-5193 GCA_045651305.1 Candidatus Scatosoma sp.
TGGCTCACAGAACGACATGGCTACGATCCGACTTATTCCCCGTTGCAGGCAACGATAGAAAAGAGCATAACGAAAACCAATAACAAAGAACAAAGTTTCTTAAAAGCTCTCATTACTTCCCTCCTTTCCGTTTCGCCGTATGCTTTCTCTTGAACGTGAGTTTTCTAATCAAAATATCCGCCACAAAGACGCTAATCGCCGCAATCAAAAGCGGAATTTTATAGCTTACCTGATACGTACTAATTTCGTTTTTATCGTTTTCAAGGTTGGGGATTGTGCCCTCGCAAATACTGCCCTTGCCACGCATAAACTTGTAAATTACCGCCGTATCGCATCCAACGAACGCGTTATATTCCGAAAGATACGGGATATCGAACGTTTCTACCGTTACGTATTTCTTGTCGTCGTATTGATAGGTGATTTCTACCGTGTACGTACCCGTGCCCGTAAGTTCTAACGTGTAGAAGTATTTTTTCGAATCGAACGCCAATTCTCTCGTGATTGTTCTACCGTTAGGCGAAGTGATTTTAAGCGTTGCTTTCGCATCGGGGTCGGGAACGCTTGGCGTAATTTCGATATACGCCTCTCTATCCGTCGGCTCGATATCGTTCACGCTGAACGGTACTTCGTGACGTACTTTCGGCGTATTGCTCGTGAGCATATTTTTGATAAATCTTTCTTTTTGCGCCGCCGACCATTGATTCGTCCACACGCCCGAGAAATCGCTCGTAAAGCTGGATACTTTGCCGTTACCGTGGGAGCGGTATGCGTACAAAGGCACCGTTTCCGTATAGCCGCCCGGCTTTAAGTAGTTGATGGTCAAAGGCACGATAGCGTCGTACGTTTCCATAGAAATAATATACTTGGAAACGTTGGGAACGCCGTCGAAACCTTGTACGATAGCGTCGTTATATCTTGCGATATTTACTCTCGAATTCGCCTCGATGATTACGTCGCCTATCTCGTCCGCAACCGAGCCGAAAATAAGCCCTGCCACGTCCTCTTGTCTTTTAACTTCGTAGTATTTACCGCCTTTACCTGCGTTTACAACGTTTTTGAGCATCGTTACGCCGCCTGCACCCTCCGCAGGGAAATAGGTGTTGATAGCGGAAACTATCGCGCCCGACTCGTATAATTCTTTCGATACTTCTACTGCCGTGCGCTCGCTATCAAAGCTAAAACCGTCGGAAATAATCATTATTTGATTTTCTTCAAGTTGCAAAGCTTTTACCGTCTTTAACGCCTCTTCCAAACCAAGACCCAAGTCGGTACCGTGGTCGGTAGAAAGAGAATCTATATACGAAATCAAATCTTGTCTGCACTCGCCTGCCTTTTTCGGGGTTTGCATTTTAATCTCGCCCGAGAAGGTAACGAGGCTCACGTAATCGTCGTCGCCAAGTATGGAAAGGAGCTTGATAGCCGCCTCTTTCGCCGTAAAGAACTTACTTGCCATAAACATACTATCCGAAACGTCCAATACGATGGTGTACAAACGACCCTCGCGTTTACTGTTGCCGTAGTTTACGGGTAATAAGCCTTTGAATTTTTGGAAAATGTGGTCTTCGGAGTCCGTTTGCAAACGCAAATCGCCAAACGTGAGCAAGCTCTTGCCGTATTGGGAAATGGCAACGTCCAACGAGTCTATAAACGCGTTTACGTTTTTAATATCACGGATATCTACGTTAGACACCACGATTTCGTCGTATTCTATCAGTTGTTCCAACGTAACGGGCACGGTGCTATTTGCGCTACGTACCAAATACGTATCAATGTCCGCCTCGCTGCCGTACGTTACGTCCAATACATTCTTATCCGCGCTATCGCCCGTGATAAGCAGGATTTTCGTTTGTCCTACAACCTCTTGCGTGAACGAACGCTCGTTATTATACGCGGACATATCCCCTTCTGCTATCACTTTTGCAACGTATTCGAACACACCCGAGGTATTCGCGGGCAAATTCATCGTAATATGATTTTCCCCTTCTTCCGCAAACACTACCGTTTGTTCTATCTTTTCGTATTCGTTGGCTTTTTCACCTTCGTCCACCTTTTCCCTGCCGTACAATTCTACGACGAGGCTGGACGCTTGCGATACTTCCACCGTGATTTCCGCGCGGTTGGTATGCCCTAAATAGGTGGAATTAGAGAATTCCACTTTGGAAAGCTGCGCCTCTACTTCCCCCTCTTTTGCGGAGGTATCCAAGAAAATCGTATCCACTTTCACGCCGTTTTCCGTCAAGCGGACTATCGTGGACGCAATCGACGATACGCTATCGCTTACGGTGTCGTTTCCGTCCGTAATCAACACGATACGTTTAATCGAATCCTCATTAAACAATTTTTCCGTATAATTGAGCGCGCCTGCAATATCCGTTGCGCTATCGTCTACTCTCGCCTCGCTAACGCTTTTCAACGTTCTGCCTGCAGGCGTAAGCAATACGACGTTTCTTGCAAAACATACTACGCCCAATTTCGAGTTTTCGGGCAAGTTGTCCTCAATTTGAGTAATATACTCGTCAATCTTATCCATATCCTTATTGGAAGAATAGGACACGTCCGCCACCACGTACACGGTGGTTTTGGTAAGTATGGTAGTCGCTCTTAATCCTGCCACGGCAAGCGTAATCAACGCCACCATAACCACGTGCAAGACAATGGAAAGTTTCCAAGACAAACTTCTATTGTCCTTATTGCCGATAATGATAAACGGCAGGACGATAACGAGTACGAACGGGATAGCGATAAAAAGCAGATAGGGATTATCGAAGTTGATATTTTTCATAACAATATACCCCCCAATCCGCAACGAACAACACGGCGAGAATTATAAACAACAACGTCGTTGCGTCAAACTCCCCGTCTATTTTTTCGTTTCCTTTTTCGCCCGTAACGATAAACTGCGCCTCTTCTACAATCGGCGAGCTTTCGTCGGGATTTGCCGCTACGTAAATATTATAGCTGTTTTCCACCCCTGCTATCGTCATCTTAACGACGTACGTACCCACTTCCGTCAATACCATCGTCGATACGGCCGTTTCCGTGTCAATGAAAATTTCCTTGCCCGAGGGCGCAATCGCCTTTGCGTACTCGGCATTGGCGAGAATATTGACAAGCGCCTCGTCACCTACCACGTAATTGGTTTGGTCCAATGCGTCGGGGAAGGAATATTCGAGCAAGTTTCTCATAAGAATAACGAAATCGGTAGACAATGCGAAATCCGCCTCGTGGAAATCGAACCCGAATACCACTTGTCTATTGCCCAAGCCGTTCAAGCCCGCAAAAATAACGGGGCTGGAATTGCAGCTAAACAAAGTGCGGAAAGGCAAATACATACTGCTATATTTAACGTAATTTCTAATATAGATGCCTTTGCCGTCTACGTTTTTCAAGAGTTTTTCTACGTCCGTAGCCGTCGATTGCGATTTAACAATTTCCGTGGGCGAGCCAAGCTCCCCTTTTCCGCGAACGCTAAACCCTGCGTCTTCAATGCTCGCGTCCGTGTTGATGAGCCACACCGCGCCGTCGGGCAACGTTGCAGGCTCGTACGAATCGAAAATGTACAAACCGTATTGTTCGGTTACCGTTTCATACTGTTTCGGGGTTACGACGGTGACTTCCGAATCGAGCACGGCGTCGATAACCGCTTTCAAGAAAAATTCCGTTTCGCTAACGATTAACGTACTGTACGTCTTATCGCTTTCCAAGTTATAGGTAACGATTTTATTATCCAATCCGTATGCGTCCGCAGTCGCAATCTTCAATTCAAACGAATTAAAGTTGCTAACGTTATGCGTAAATTCCACGGGGGTAGGTACGCCCTTTTCCAACGAAACCGATTTTTGAGCAACCTGTTTACCGTCTACGACAAGCGCCACGTACACTTCTGCTTTGCTCGCGTAAGAAATCACGTTTGCACTCGCTTTCAGCTTTCCGCCTGCGTGCGAATACGTGGAATCTACTATCGCGTAGTTTTCCTGCTCGCCACCTACCGCTATCATTTCCACGTTTTCGTATTCCGCATACGTTTTATCGGTAATCAAGTAGATATGCGCGGAAGAATTATCGTCGAACACCCTTTGCGCCGTCTTCAAAACTTCGGCGGTGGTCGATGCAGTATCACGCACCGCCACGTCTTCTAAAAGGTCGAGCGCGGTATCCTTTCTCGTCACGTTTTCAAATTCGACAATCGCCTCGTCCGCCACGCAAATTAGCGTATAAGAACTGCCGTTTTTCGAATCCTTAATCACTTCTTCTATCTCGTCTTTCGCCGTTTGGAAACGGGTTTGCTCGCCGTCGTACATTTGCATACTGCTCGACGCGTCCAACACGAAACAGTAATCGTACGCCGCATCGGGCAACACGAAAACGGGACGGGCAATCGCAAGCGCGATAGCCGCTACCATGAGAATTTGCAAAATCAAGCTGATAATACCCGTCAATCCGCTTAAAGGGTTACGGCGTTTTAAGAACTTATCGCTCAATTTCCAAATATACGTGGAGGTGACCGTTTGTTCGTTGTATTTATTGCGTAAAATGTAAATTAATATGATGACGGGAATCCCGATTAAAGCGAGCAATCCCAAAGGGTACATAAAACTCATTTCAATACCCCCAAATCCACCATATTACCGAAGAATACGTCTGCAATCTTCGCATACGCAGGCACGAGCAAATATCTTCCCCCGCGCGATTCGCAATAGGTTTTTATTCTTTCCGTCACGTATTTAAGAGCCTCTTTGTACGCGTTAATACGGTCTTTATCAATCTTCTTGCGGAAGAAATTTAATTGGTTTTCCGCATCGAAAAGGTGCATCTTTCCACGCACTTGCGGATTGAGTTCTTCACGCGACAAAATTTGCACGCAAAGAATATCCCTTTTGCGTTCTGCAAAACGGTCTATTGCGCGTTCGTAATCCTCGTCGGTAAGGAAATCGGAAATGAGTATAGAATACCCGTCCCCCATACCGATTTTTGTAGACGAAAGGATCGCTTCGCTTATCGAAACGTCACCGTCGAACTCTATCTCGTTCAATTTATTTATGTAGTTGAGATAGGAATCTTTCCCTACCATACCCGAGATGACTTCTTCCACCATATCCCCGTGGATTGCATAAATCGAAACTTTGTCCATCTCACTGACGGAAAGATACGCAAACGCCGCCGCCATTTTTACGGCTTGTTCCGCCTTTTCCA
>JAZRSE010000144.1:0-6245 GCA_045651305.1 Candidatus Scatosoma sp.
CGATAGAATTTTCTTCGTTCAAACCGAACGCAAGCGTGGGCACGTTATTTTCCATACACATCGTTGCCGCCGTGAAATCAATCACTTTCAAGCCTTGATTGATAATGTCCGCATAGCGGAGCGTTTCGTACTTCTTCGCCATGGGGTTGGTTTTGGGGTCGCTATCGTAAATGCCGTCCACGTTCTTTGCCATAAGCAAGATGTCCGCGTCGATTTCGCACGCACGAAGCGCCGCCGCCGTATCCGTCGAACAGTACGGGTTGCCCGTACCGCAAGCGAAGATAACGATTCTGCCCATTTCGAAGTGACGGAGCGCCTTACGCAAGATAAACGGTTCTGCCAAAGATACCATATCGAGCGCCGTTTGTACGCGAACGGGAACGCCCTTTTGTTCGATAGCGTCCATCATCGCAAGCGAGTTCATAACCGTCGCAAGCATACCCATATGGTCCGCTGTCGTTCTATCCATATTCGTCCCTTGTCTGCCGCGCCAAAAGTTACCGCCGCCGATAACCAAGCCGACTTGTACGCCCAAGTTGTGTAATTGAACGATTTGTTCTACAACGGGCGCAATTACTTCGTGATTTAAGCCAAAACGTTGGTCGCCTGCAAGGGCCTCGCCCGAAAGTTTTAACAGAACTCTCTTATAAATAGGTTGCATATCGCTTTCTCCTTTGCGTTTCATTTTCCTCTATCTTTATTATTATAACATATTTCTCAAAAGAAAGCTATATAAAACAAGAAAAAAGTAGACGATTTTTACAAGTTTTTTTGCATCTTTTGTAAAAATATAGCGCGGTGGAGCTTTCCACCGCGCTCATTTTTTCTTACGACCAAACTTCTATCGTTTTTTCGTCTTCGCCGTAATGCCAATAATTACCTTCTTCCGTAGGACGAGTTTCGCTGTAATAGTATATCGTCGCCTCCTCCAACTGCTCGGCGCTCCAATCGTCGATATCTATCTTCTCCCCATCTTCCGCCGTACCCGCATAATACACCGTCGTTAAACCGCTATGCATGAAAGCTTCACGTCCTATGCTTTCTACCGTGGACGGCAAGAAAATTTCTTTTAATTCATAACAGTAATAGAAAATGTTATCCCCGATTACCTGCAAGCCTTCTTCTATCGTGACCGTCTGCAAATCGCTACAATTCGCAAACGCGTTATTCCCAATCTCCTTCACCGTCGAAGGAATATGCACGGATTCAAGGAACGCCGAATTAAAAAACGCATTGTTCATAATATATTTTGCGCCTTCTTCTATCACGACTTCCTGAGTTCCAGTTAAGCGGGACTGAACGATTATATACGGGTTAGTTTCGTTCCCCACGTAATTTGCGCCACCTTTCGTCGTATATTCTAACGAGTCACAATTTGCGAACAACGAGCCCCCAAACGTTTCAACCGAATCGGGAATACGCACTTTTGTCAAGCTTTCGCAATCTTGGAAAGCACCGTATCCTATCGACAAAACGCCGTCGGGCAATAAGACTTCTTTCAAGTATACACACTTTGCAAATGCCTGCATCCCCACCGTTTGTACGCCTTCGCCGATTACGATTTCTTCTATCCGCATTTTGACAAAAGCGTCTTCGGGAATTTTATCCGCGCCGATAAGCGACACTTTCTTTAATTTTGTCGGGATATAGTAATGATAATATCCAATTGCCCCACCATAATATTGGCAAACGGTATTGCCATATTGCGAATCTGAGTTGTGAACTTCATACCCAAAGATTGCACCGAACACGCCCGCATAGTCTTGGGCAGTCGCACTTGTGCCTACAAACGGCACGGTTATCTCTTCCAAGTTCGCACACTTTTCAAACGCATGCATCGCAATACGAGTAACGTGGTCGGGTATATGCACCTCGGTAAGTTGCGTACAATTATAAAAGGCGTACGCATGAATTTCCGTCACCGTATTAGGTGCAACAAACTTCGTAACAAGCTCGTTTTGTTCGTAGAGCTTTGCTCCACTATTAAGCGGGTTCGCATTTTCGTTTTCGAAATCTACGTAAAGCCAATCGTCTATCTTCGTCACGCGCACCGTTTCCAAGCCCGTGCAATTTTCGAACGCGTTTTTACCTATGCTTTGCGCCGAGTTGCCCCAATACAAAACTTTTAAGCCGATACAACCCTTAAAGGCGTTTGCGCCTACGCTTTCAAGCCCGTCGTGCAAGGTAAACTCCGGCAACGCTTCACAACCTTCAAAAGCCGATTCCCCTATCTCCGTAAGCGTATAAGGCAAATGCAAATCAGTCAATTTTTTACAATTATAAAACGCGTTTTTGTCTATCGTTTGCACGTCAAAAACCGTGAACGACTCTAACGAAGTACAGTCCTTAAAAGCATTTTCGTAGATATACCATACGTCACCAAGCAACGATACCTTTTTAAGCCCCGTACAGTCGATAAAGGCGTTCTTATAAACGATACCGTCGCCGTAAACTACCACTTCTTGCAACGAACTGCAATAGCTATAATTATACGAAGAATAAACTGCACCGAATAAATAACCGATATGGCCTTCCCAGTTCGTTCTATACTCTTCTTCAAAGTGTAAGTTTGGCAAAGTCAATTTCTCAACGGGAGTATCGTAAAAGATGCTCGTACCATATTTTTTAACGCCTTCCCCTATATACACGGTGGTAAGATTATCACAACCATAGAAAGCGCGCGAAGAAATAAGCTCGATATTGTCAGGAATATATATTTCCGTCAAGGAATCGCAATCCTTAAACGTTTCGTTTTCTATTTTCGTCAACTTGCCACCAAGGGTAAAGGAAGGCAAACTGCTACAACCATGAAACGTAGCAGCACCAAGATATTCCAAATCGCTTGGCAATTCAACGTCTATCAAGTTCGTACACCCACCAAACACACCGTCTCCAATCATCGTCACACCGCTCGGTATGTCCATAGCCGTCAAGCCGGTACAACCGGAAAAGGCATTACTTGGTATCGACGTCACGTCTTGGGGTATCGTAATATTTTTAAGCGTATGGCATTTTACGAAATCGTTGCCCTTTAATTCTCCTGTCAACGTGACGTATTTCAACGTATCGGGAATATAATAGCGAATATATGAATTTGTATAACCGTAGTGATAATGATAGAACTGGCTAGACGTGGTCGTCGTATACCCAAAGATATATCCAAAGTGCCCTTCAACGTCCTTCGCCTCACGGCTTTTGCCTATAAACGGAATGGTAATGCTTTCCAACCGCGTACAATCAAGGAACGCACCTTCTTGGATTTCCGTCACGCAATCGGGAATTGTGAGCGAAGTGATATTGTTATTCAAAACGCCGTCAACCCTACAAATCTCGTCCGTCGCGTAAACGTCGAACACTTCCATACCAGGCACTAAATCGTATTGCGCCGTCAAATGCACGTCGTCTGCGGGCATCGTTGCAGGGATTTCCTTATCCCAACCCTTGAAGATATAACCCATTTTCACGGGTTCTTTCGGGGCGGGGATAGGCGTGCCGTAATCGGCGGTAAACCACGTTTGTCTTGCGTTGTCGCCGTAATAATATATCGTGTATTGATTCGCCGTCCAATTCACCGTTATCGTTACGTCGCTTTCAATTCGCATTTCATACCACGACGTATCAATAACGTAGGTATGCCCTTCCCTTTCAAATTCGGGCACGCGCACACTTCCCCCGTGCGGCACTTGTTGCACGTCCTCGCCCGATACGAGCGTTCCGCCGTTTGCCTCAAAGGTTACCGTATGCATAACCCTGTCGTAATACATTTCCAAACGCAAACTGCCGTCCGCCGCAATCACGCCGCTTGGCGTGGATAAGTCCTCGCGGAAAATATAATACGGGTCGTCTAACGCTCTTGCCGTTACGCTACTGCCCGTTTCGCCAAAGCATTGCTCGAAATTAACAGGGTCGTAATGTTCCCATTGCGCCGATTTTACGTAATAATGTACCTCATACTGCGTTTCGGGGTTAGGACGCCACTTGGCGGTGATTTCCGTATCCCCCGTCAACGCTTGCGTTTCGTCGTAATCCCAACCGTCGAAAATATATCCTTCCTTGGTCGGTTCAACGCTTGGATATACGATTTGCCCACCGTTGGACATGACCATTTGGTATTCTACGCCGTCCACGTAAAAGGTGACCGTATATGCCTCGCTCGTACCACTACCCTCACCACTTTCATCGCACGCCGTCAAAGTGATAGCGCCGAAAAACACGCAAGCAAGCGACAATAACGTTGCAATCCATTTCTTTTTCATCCTACTCCCCCTTCGTTTTGTTTATATAATAAACAACCTTTTCTCTATTATATACCCGTTTTATAAAAAAATCAATACCTTTTGTATTTTTTCTAAAAATAAAGAGAGCGATTTTTCGCTCTCTTTTTCCTTTTATTTCGTTGCGATTACTTCTACTTCCACCAAAACGTTTTTGGGAAGAGTTTTTACTGCCACACAGCTACGCGCAGGTTTCGTCGTGAAATATTTTGCGTACACGCCGTTGAACGCCGCAAAATCCGCCATATCCGCCAAGAAACAGGTGGTTTTCACCGCCTTTTCAAAGCTGCTGCCTGCCGCCTTTAACACTTCGCCCAAGTTTTTCATTACTTGTTCCGCTTGCCCCTCAATCGTCGTTTCTTCTACGTTGCCGCTTGCAGGGTTGATGGGAATTTGTCCCGAAGTGAATATCATTTCTCCGCAAACGATTGCTTGCGAATACGGGCCGATTGCCGCAGGTGCGTTTTCCGTTGCTATTTTGATAAGTTCCATAATTGTTTCTCCTATATTATTTAAGTGAATTGAACTTCGTTCGTGAATTGGCTTGCGCCGTGATTTGCCTACGGCGTGATTTGCAAAACTTTGTTTTGCGTTGTGGCTTTTATTTATATAGGGTTTCCTTTTTTTGAACCTCGTTCGTGATTTGCAAAACTTTGTTTTGCGTTGTGGAAATAATTGCAATAACGCATTGCAAAGCAATGCAATTCACGCGGTTGAAAAGCGCAATTCACGAAAACTGCGTTTTCAATTCACGCAAGATTTATCTTGCAATTCATTTTATAAAAGCTTAAAGCCGTAATCGGTAAGCGCTTGCTTAATCTGCGCGATATGTTCGTAATTTCTCGTTTCCAACAAGATACGCAAGAAACAGCCGTTGACGTCGCTGCCCTCGTTGGCTCTTTCGTGGTGTACGGACGTGACGTTGCCGCCCAAGTCCGCAATGATACGGGATACGTTTTTAAGTTGCCCGGGCTTATCCATAAGCTCTATCATAAGTTGGCAACTTCTACCCGACATCAAAAGACCGCGTTTGATAACTCTTGACAAAATGGTTACGTCGATATTACCGCCCGACAAAAGGCAAACCGTTTTCTTGCCTTTCAAATCGACTTTATGGAACATCGCCGCCGCCACCGCAACTGCACCTGCGCCTTCCGTAACGAGTTTGTGTTGTTCCATTAGCGCCAAAATCGCCGCCGAAATTTCGTCGTCGCTCACGGTTACGATTTCGTCTACGTATTTTTGGCAAAGCGCAAACGTGTTCTCGCCCGATTTCTTCACGGCGATACCGTCCGCAATCGTCGACACCGACGAAAGTTCTTCCACGTGCCCCTGCTCTACCGCTTTTTTCATAGAGGGCGCGCCTGCCGCTTGCACGCCGTAAACCTTGATACGGGGGTTAATCGTCTTTAACGTATATGCCATGCCCGAAATAAGTCCGCCGCCGCCAATCGGCACGATAACCGCGTCGATTTTAGGGAGTTGTTCGATAAGTTCGAGGGCAATCGTACCCTGCCCTGCGATAACGTCCTCGTCGTCGAACGGGTGAATAAAGGTGTAGCCCATTTCGTCACGGAGCTTTAACGCCTTTTGATACGCGTCGTCGTAAACGCCTTCTACGAGGCACACTTCCGCGCCGTAGCTTTTCGTCGCCTCTACCTTGGAAATAGGCGCGCCGTGGGGCAAACAAATCACCGCTTTAATCCCGTTCTTTTGCGCCGCAAGCGCCACGCCTTGCGCGTGGTTACCTGCCGAACAGGCAATAACGCCGCGTTTTTTCTCTTCGTCCGTAAGACGGGTCATTTTATAATACGCGCCGCGTACCTTGAACGAGCCCGTAATTTGCAAATTTTCCGTTTTCAAATACAAATCCACCCCAGGGCAAAGCTTGGGGGCGTAGATAACGTCCGTTTTACGGACTACGTCTTTAAAAGTCGGAGGCCAAGCGGTCTTAGGAAGACAATTGATAGA
>JAZRSE010000145.1:0-2736 GCA_045651305.1 Candidatus Scatosoma sp.
CAAAGCTTAAAACGCTTTTCGTCGGAAAATGCGTGTTGCATTTCCTTACTGCCGTAACGAGTACTTAACGGATTGATATACATGCTATAATCTGCCATAATCCACCTTTTACGCTTTAACGGGCGCAGGATATTCTACCCCAAACGTTTCCGCCGTAACTTTTTTCATCTTTTGTTCTTCATAAGGTCTATCCGACCAATCGGTTTTCGTGTTAGCAATTTCGTCCACTACTTCGATGCCCTCAATCACTTTACCAAACGCCGCATATTGCCCGTCGAGATAGTCCGCCTCTTCGTGCATAACGAAGAATTGAGAACCTGCCGAGTTGGGGTGTTGTGCACGCGCCATCGAAAGCACGCCACGAACGTGCGAAATATCGTTTTGCTTAAATCCGTTGCCCGCAAATTCGACTTTAATATGATAACCAGGGCCGCCCATACCCGTACCGTTCGGGTCGCCGCCTTGAATCATAAACCCTGCGATTACGCGGTGAAAAATCAAGCCGTCGTAATAGCCTTTTTGCACCAAAGACAAAAAGTTGTTTACCGTGTTGGGCGCTTTATCGGGATAAAGCTCTGCTTTGAACGTTTTGCCGTTCGCCATTTCAAAAGTAATAATAGGATTGCTCATAAAACCTGCTCCTTCAAATGTATGTATTATTCTTCGTATTTTTCTACTTTAACGTTTGCCTCGTTAAAAAGCTGCATAGAAAATTCGTCGGGGTAACCCTCTTTATATACAACGCGGGTAATGCCTGCGTTGATAATAATTTTCGCGCAAATTACGCAAGGTTGGTGCGTACAATATAACGTAGAGCCGTTGATATTGATGCCGTGTTTAGCCGCTTGAATAACGGCGTTTTGTTCGGCGTGTACCGCAAAACACAACTCGTGTTTCGTGCCGCTTGGAATATTGAGTTTACGGCGCAAGCACTCGCCCTTTTCCTCACAACTTTTAATGCCCGCAGGCGCACCGTTATAGCCCGTTGACATTACGCGTTTATCTTTGACGATTACCGCGCCAACGTGGCGGTTTTGTTGATAACAGCTGGACCAAGTAGCTACCGTTTCGGTGAGTTGCATAAAGCGTTTATCCCATCTATCCATCTTTGCCATAAAATTACTCCTTTTTTTGCCTATTCAGCCAAGTTTCATTATAGCACACTTTTAATGGAAAATCAATGCTTTCAAATGGAATTTTTTCCTAACTTTCGTTAGGAATAAAATTTTTTGCATAATTTTACCAATTTTATGTTTGACAATCGTGAAAAATAGTTTATAATATAACCGTATAAAAAATTTATCGACGTAAAACACGTCAAAAGTATTGGAGGATAATATGAATATCAAACCTTTATTCGACAAAGTGGTTGTGGAAAGCGTAACGGTTGAAGAAAAGACGAAAAGCGGTTTCTTTCTTCCCTCTTCCGCACAAGAAAAGCCCCAAACCTGCCAAGTGGTAGCAGTTGGCCCCGGCGGCATTATCGACGGCAAAGAAATCGTTATGCAAGTGAAAGTAGGCGACAAAGTGCTTTGCTCTAACTATGCAGGTTCTAACTTCAAAGTAGACGGCAAAGAATTTACGATTATCAAACAAAGCGATATCCTCGCGATTGTTGAAGACTAAAATCGGTTAAGGAGTGAATAGAAAAATGGCAAAACAAATCAAATATGGCGAAGATGCCAGAAAAGCATTGGAAGCAGGCGTAAACGTACTTGCTGACACCGTAAAAATTACGCTTGGCCCCAAGGGTAGAAACGTAGTGCTCGATAAAAAATTCGGCGCTCCCCTCATCACCAACGACGGCGTAACGATTGCAAAAGAAATTGAACTTAACGACCCGTTTGAAAATATGGGCGCGCAACTTGTTAAAGAAGTTTCCACCAAGACCAACGACGTTGCAGGCGACGGCACGACGACGGCGGTTGTTTTGGCGCAAGCGATTGTACGCGAAGGCTTGAAAAACCTTGCGGCAGGCGCAAACCCCATCATTTTGAAAGAAGGTATCAAAAAGGCGGTTGACGCCACCGTTGCTCACCTTAAAAACATCTCCAAAGCAGTTGAAAGCAACAAGGCAATCGAACAAACGGCGTCCATTTCCGCAGGCAACAAAGAAGTTGGCGCATTGATTGCAAAAGCTATGGAAATCGTAGGCAAGGACGGCGTTATCACCGTAGAAGAAGGCAAGTCTATGAACACCGAACTTTCTACCGTTGAAGGTATGCAATTCGATAGAGGTTATGCCTCTGCTTACATGGTTACCAACACCGATAAGATGGAAGCAATTTTGGATAATCCCTATATCTTGATTACCGATAAAAAGATTTCCTCCTTGCAGGAAATTCTGCCAGTAATCGAACCCCTTGCACAGCAAGGAGCTAGACTTTTGATTATCTCGGAAGACGTTGAAGGCGATGCTCTGGCGGCATTGATCGTCAACAAATTGAAAGGCGTATTTAACTCTGTTGCTGTTAAAGCTCCCGGCTTTGGCGATAGAAGAAAAGAAATGTTGCGCGACATCGCAATTTTGACGGGCGGTCAAGTTATCTCTTCCGATCTCGGTTATGAATTTAAAGACGTTACCCCCGACATGCTCGGTAGAGCCGCATCTATTCGCGTAGACAAAGAAAACACGACGATTATCGGCGGCGCAGGCAATCCTTCCGAAATCAAGGAAAGAATTCAATCTATTCGCGCACAAATTGCTGAAACCAAGTCTGATTACGATAGAGAAAA
>JAZRSE010000146.1:0-12629 GCA_045651305.1 Candidatus Scatosoma sp.
CACGAAATCGAACTCGACGTCGCCGATAGAAACGGTGTCGCCCTCTTTACAACCCATTTTAGAGAGTTGCTTGATAACGCCTCTAAGACGCAAAATCTTTTGGAAATATTGCATAGAATCGGGGTTGTTCAAAACGACGTTTCTACACAACATATCAATAAGTCCGCCGACAACCACGTACACGCCGTCCTCGTCTTGGAAGATTTCGAAACTCAAATCCTCGTTTGCACGGTATTCAAATTCCTCTTCCACAGGCACGGGCTCTACGGGAGGCAGGGTGTCGAGCACCGCAAAAATCCCTTCCAAAAGCTCTTTCGTGCCCTCGCCCGAAATGGCGGTGATAGGGAAGATTTTATATTTTCTTCCAAACTTTTTCTTAAACGCTTTTAAGTTGTCCTCCGCGCCGTAAATATCGCACTTGTTGCATACGACGATTTGGGGCAGAGTTGCAAGCACTTCGCTATACTCTTTCAATTCCTCGTTGATTTTCTTGAAATCCTCGATAGGGTCGCGTCCCTCGCAACCGGAAATATCAACCACGTGGCAAAGCATACGGGTACGTTCGATATGCCGCAAGAAATCGTGGCCAAGCCCTGCGCCTTGCGCCGCGCCCTCGATAAGACCGGGGATACCCGCCGCCACAAACGATTTTTCATAGTAACGCACTACGCCAAGATTGGGCGAAAGCGTGGTGAAATGATAGTTTGCAATCTTGGGACGAGCCGCGGAAATTTTGGAAAGAAGAGTGCTCTTCCCTACGTTGGGGAAACCGACAAAACCGACGTCCGCAATTACTTTCATTTCCAAGATAACGTAATGTTGTTTTACCTTTTCGCCCTTTTGCGCGAAGTTGGGGGCGTGTCTACGCGCCGTCGTGAAACGTACGTTGCCCTTACCGCCGTTGCCGCCGCGCGCAACGAGCACTTGTTGCCCGTCCTCAAACACGTCGCAAATCAATCTGCCGCTTTCTTCATCGCGAACAAGCGTACCCAAAGGCACTTTGATAAACACGTCTTTACCGCTTTTACCAAAACAACGGTTCGTACCGCCCACCTCGCCGTTTTCCGCAATAAAACGAGAGGTAAAACGGAAAGGGAACAAGTCGTTCATATCCTTATCGCCAACGAAATATACGTCGCCGCCCTTACCGCCGTCGCCGCCGTCAGGTCCGCACGCAGGCTTGCCTTTGAACGCCTTAAACGAGTTCATCCCGTCGCCGCCGTCCCCTGCTTTAATTAAAATTTTCACTTTATCGGTAAATTCACCCGTAGCCATAATCAAAATCCTTATTTTTAATTCAAATATAGTATATCAAACGTCCCAAAGAAAAGCAATCAAAAATCCCGTTCAAATACAAAATTATTCCGTTTATATGCTTTGCGTGTCGCGCGCGCGTAAAAACAACCCCCGAAAGCCGAGGCTTTCGGGGGTTTTGCGTTTTTAGTTTAAAACGAATTATTCTTCGTCTTTCGTTTCAGCAGGAACTTCTTCCGCAACAACTTCTGCAGGAGCAGCTTCTTCTGCTACTACGGGAGCAACGTCTTTGCTGTGGTCAACCGTAACCGTGCTTGCCAAGATAGCCGTAGCCGCATCGTCCGTAAGGCCTTTGCAAAGAACCTTCTTCAATACGACAACTGCAACTTCCGCAAGGAGCATAATGATAAGACCGATAAGCATAGCCGTCAACGCGCTTTCTTGTGCAGGAAGGAGTTGAAGGAAGCTGGTTTCGGTGTCTGCATTGTGCTTGAACGCCTTAACGAGCACAGGAAGTATGTAAATGGGCAACATAAGGATAACGTTTACAAGGTTGTTGTCCTTCATTGCAACCGTACCCTTCTTTTTCTTCTTGGTAAGACCGCCGAATCTTTGTGCAGCTTTTGCAAGATACTTCGTGCAGCCAAGTACCATTACGAGGTAAACGAGCATCATAACGCCGTCAACGATGTACGCACCGCTTACGTCTGCGCCTGCCTTCTTTTCAACAATCGCTTTCGCCATATAGCCGAAGAAACTGCCGTTTACGAAGGATTTGAAGATACCAACTTTTACCAAGTTGAAGAAGAATACCAAGAAACCAACGAGGGCAAGCAAAGCGCCGCCTTGTACAATCGTCAAGTAAATGAATTCGTCTTTGTTGTAAGAACGAAGTCTGGAAATCACGAAGCCCAACGCTACTGCAATAATACCGATTGCGAAAAGACCTACGATACCGCTTGCATACGTCATACCAGGTACTACGCATTGGAACAACATAACCGTCAAAGGCAACGAAATCATAGGAACGAGTTTGCCAGCAACTTGTGCGGAAACTTCTTCGGGGGCCTTCATATTCTTCAACGATTTAATAATAACGATAATAGCAACGATAAGCGCCCAAATAGGCAAGTACATCGTAAGACCAAGAACCGCAAACAAACCGATAACGGAAACGAGTACGTCAAGGATAAGGCTGAAAATATCCATTTCTACCTTTTCTTCGCCTTCGCCGCCGATAAGGTCGCCAAAGCTACCAAGCAAGCAGGATGCGATTGCAACGCCCGTCAAAATAGCCTCTTTGCCTTTTTCGCTTTCAAGGAATTCTTGCAAAGCCTCTTGCTTTTCAGCTGCTTTTTCGCCGCTGCCTACTGCGCCGACTACTTTGGAAATCATCGATACGCTGCTGATAAGTTTAATCGCAGAAATATCAATTTCTTTTCCCTCTTCAATCTCCAAATCAGGCGAAATCTTTTGCGCCATCTCTGCCATTTGACCTGCAAAACCGCCTTCAGCCGTCTTGATTTTGAAGATAGGCATAAAGCTGAATACTACCATCATGATAGCCAACAATACGCTTACCCAAAGCTGTACGTGCCCGGTCACTCTCTTCGAAACGTTTAACTGTTTCATGCTACTGTTACTCCTTTTTCTCTTTTTTTATTTTACATATTATATGTAATGATATTTTTATAATATCACAACCGTTTATCCCCTGTCAAGCGTTTTTCACAAAATTATCAAAATAACGCCTCAATTTTTCACAACAAAAAAGAACAAGACGAAGTGATATCCTCCGTCTTGCTTTTTTTAACTTTCTTGGCTTGCCAAAAGCGCCTCTCTATCGGCAATTGCAAGCGCCTCCACCATCGAATCAATATCCCCCGTCATAAACGCGTCGAGGTTGTATTGGCTCAATCCAATTCTATGGTCGGTAACGCGGCTTTGCGGGAAATTGTACGTACGGATACGCTCACTTCTATCCCCCGTGCCTACCATACTGCGGCGGTTTTCTTCGCGCGCCTTTGCGCTTTGCCCGTTATAAAAATCGTAGATACGAGAACGCAAAACCTTAAAAGCGCGTTCTTTATTTTTAAGTTGCGAGCGTTCGTCTTGGCAGGTAACCACAATCCCCGTAGGGAAGTGCGTAATACGCACCGCCCACGCCACTTTGTTGACGTTTTGTCCGCCTGCGCCGCCCGAGTGGAAAATATCAATACGAATATCTTTATCGTTGATTTCCACTTCCACCTCTTCCGCCTCGGGAAGAACGGCTACGGTTGCCGCCGAGGTGTGGATACGCCCTTGCGTTTCGGTGGCAGGTACGCGTTGTACGCGGTGTACGCCGCTTTCATATTTCAATAATTTATACGCGCCTGCGCCCGTTACGCCGTAAATAGCCTCTTTTACGCCGCCAAGTTCGGTATCGCTCACTTCAATTTCTTCCACGCGAAGTCTATGCGCCGCGCAATAGTTTTGATACATACGGCAAAGTTCGCCTGCAAAAAGCGCCGCCTCTTCGCCGCCCGTGCCTGCGCGAATTTCCAAAATACAACTTCTTTCGTCGTTTTTGTCCTTGGGCAAAAGCAAAATTTTCAAATCCGCCAAAAGCGCCGCCAATTTATCCTTGCAATCGTACGCCTCGGTGGAGAACAGTTTTCGCATTTCCGCGTCCGTTTCCGTTTCCGCAAGCGCAAACGCGTCCTGCATTTGTCTTTCCGTTTCCAAATACTGCAAGTACTTTTCCGCCGTTTCGGTAAGTTCCGCTTGTTCTTTGGAATACTTTTGCCAAACGCTCATATCGGCAATCACTTCGCTGTCGGCAAGCTTTTGGGATAAAAATTCGTAACGACTTAAAATTCCGTCGAGTTTTTTCAGCATAGCTCCCCCGATTAAATAACCACTTTCACGTATCTATCCACGCCGTTGAAATCTTTGATGATTACCGAATACGCAACGCCTTTGAACATACGGATAACTTCTTCCGCCTCGCCTGCGCCCACTTCCATAATCAACATACCGCCACGGTTGAGGTATTTCAACGCGTCTTTGGCTATTCTTCTATAAATGTCCAATCCGTCCGCTCCGCCGTCCAAAGCAAGACGGGGCTCGAAATCGCGCACTTCTTTTTGCAACGTTTCAATTTCCGCCGTGGGAATATAGGGAGGATTGGAAACGATAATATCAAATCTTCCGCGCAAACGCTTGAACAAATCGGACTGTATGAAAGTGATTTCCGCGCCGTTGCTTTCCGCGTTTTGTTGGGCAAGCGCCAATGCGTCCGCGCTAATATCGAGCGCCGTCACTTTAACGGGCGTGCCCCTCTTTTCAAGCTCCTTGTATACAGCGATAGCAATCGCGCCGCTGCCTGTACACAAATCGAGAATTTCCTGTCCCTCTTCTGCCGCGCCGATAACGAGCGACGCAAGTTCTTCCGTTTCGGGACGGGGAATAAGCACTCTTTCGTCTACTTTAATTTTATATCCGTAGAAATCGGCGTCACCGATGATATACCAAAGCGGTCTGCCCGTCAATCTTTCGTCCGCAATGCGTATGATTTCTTTCGCCTGTGCCACTTTCAATATATATTCGTCCGTAGCAACCGAGCTCTTGGGCATATTCAAGGTGAGGGCGAAAATCCACTCCGCCTCGTCCTCTTCAATTCCTGCCGCCGCAAAGCGTTTTTTCGTATTCTTCAAAAGGAAGGACATTTTACCTGCCGTTGCAAACACTTTTTCGGGCATATTCGGGTCTGCCTCCATTTGCAACACGGTGTTAAACGCCGTAATGGCGCACTCTATCATACCCTCTTCCGGTTCTCTCGTCGTCAAGCGTTGCAATAAAAGACCGGGCGCTTTGAAAACGAGGAAAAATTTACTTTTCGTCTTGGAAAGGAGGCGCAAAATTTCGTAGGAAACGCCTGCCACGATAGGCAACATCAACAATTTGAACAGGAAACGGATTAAGCCGTTTATCTTATCGTTGCCCGTATATAACCATCTCGCCACCACGATATTGGCAAGCGAGAAAACGACGATAGACACTATCATAACGATAAAGAGGAAGGTAGTACCGCATCTATCGTGTACGCGAGAACATTTTTTAACGTTCTCCACCGTCAACTCCTCCCCTTTTTCGTAACAAGAAATCGTCTTATGTTCCGCGCCGTGGTACATAAATACCCGTCTAAGCGAAGGAATTAAGGAAATGAGCAAGATATATAAAATGAATATCGCCAAACGGATACCGCCCTCGACGAGGTTGAACCATACGCCTGCCAAACCCGTGCTGGTTTTGTTAAACGTATGGGCAGGCAAAAAGCCCGTAATCCATTGCGGCAACAAAATAAAAATAACGAGCGCAAGCCCAACGCCGAGCAAAATAGAAAGCCAGTTAAGGATATCCCCCAAATGGATTTTGTGTTTTTCTCGCAACCATTGTTCCGCTTTCGTCGGTTGACCTTCGTCACCCACGGCAACGTCGGCGCTGCGCATCAAAATACGGTTGCCGTCCACAATCGAGCTAACGAAGTTGACGACGCCGCGAACGAAAGGCATACGGGAAATTTTTTTCTTCTTTTGGGAGGGAGCAAGACGCTCCGACTCGATTTGAATTTTCCCATCGGGGTCGCGTACGGCGGTAGCCATTGCGCCCTTGCCACGCATCATTACGCCTTCAAGCACTGCTTGACCGCCAATGGATACGCAATTTGTGTTTTTCTTCTTTTCTCTCATATTATTATCCTTAAAACGTGCGTAACGTTTTCAAAAACGATTGGAAAGTAAAAGGCTTTAAGACACCGCTGGCGTCTTAAAGCCCTTGCTTTTTTACATACCGTATCTCTTCTTGAACTTATCGATACGTCCACCGGTATCAACCAACTTTTGCTTACCCGTGAAGAAAGGATGGCAGTTGCTGCAAATATCCACTTTCAACACTTCGCAATCTTTCGTCGTGCCGGTTTTAAACGTAGCGCCGCATGCGCAGGTAACCGTTACTTCGTGATAATTAGGATGAATGTCCGTCTTCATATTTTCACCTCGCTGTTCGTTATTTTCATATCAATGCTTTCCAATTATACCGCTTTTTTTTTACTTCGTCAACTGTTTTTGCGCCCAAATTATAAAAAATACTTGCAAATTTATTGAAAATGCGTTATACTTATCTTGTTCTTGCAAGAAGCGGATTTTTCCGCGTTCAATTCCCCGTGAGAACTGTATAAGGAATTAAGCGTATATGAAAGCATGGCAACTTGCATATCCACACAACTTGCAACACGTCACTTCCCCCGATTTGAAGATAGAGCAAGACAAGGTGAAAGTAAAAATCACCAAAGCGCTCCTCACCGAATCGGACGTTGCCGTTTATACGGGTAAAATCAAGGTAAAACACCCGTTTATCCCCGGCAAATTCGCTATCGGTCAGGTAACCGAAGTGGGCGAAGATTCGTTTATTAAAAAGGGCGAAAGAGTGTATCTTGCAGGCATAACGGAAGACGAACTCTCCCCCGACGGACTTCGCACAGCAGGCGAAACGGCGGACGGGTTTTATCGTGACTTCGTTTTGGCGGGCGTGGACGACGTGTACCCCTTGCCTGCCTCCGTATCCGACGAGGCGGCGTTTCTTATCGACGCCATCGCCCTTGCGGAACGCGTCGTAGACGAAATGAACATTGACGTAGGGCAACATATTTTGGTGCTTGGCGGCGGCTTATACGCCAACGTGCTTTGCCAAATTTTGATTTATCATAGGGCAGTACCTATCTTGGCGGACAACAATGCCGAACGCTTGGCAAGAGCGAAAAAGAGCGGTATTTATTACACCTTCCCCAACGATGAAACGTTGAAAGAAAACGTTATCAACGTAACGGGCGGAAAACTTGCCGACGGGGCGGTGTATCTTGCATACGTAAACCGTTGCGAGCCCTCCGTGCTCTTCCCTCTCGTAAAACGCGACGCGTACGTATCTTTCTGCGCGCCCACCTACAAGAGCTTGCACGTCAACCTCGAATACGCTTTGAAAAACAACGTTACCTTGAAAGGGATTACGGAAAGCAGAGAATTCGTTTCCACGGCAATCAACCTGCTTGCCAACAAAGCGGTGAACTATGCCGAATTCCCCTATCATAGTTTCAAAGAGGCGGACCTTCCCGACTTAATGGAAAAGTACGCGCAAATGATAGAGAGCGGCACAAACCTCCCCGAACAAATGGACGTAGTGAAATTTATCTTCTAAAAAGGTGCTATATGCAAAAAATCATTATCGCCTCCGATATCCACGGCTCGGTATATTGGTGCGAACAACTTTTACAAGCTTTTGAATACGAAAACGCCGACAAGCTGTTGCTTCTCGGCGATTTGCTTTACCACGGCCCGAGAAACGATTTCCCCGACGGGTACGAGCCGAGAAAGGTGTTTGATATGCTCAATAAAATGGCGAGCAAAATCACGGCGATTAGAGGGAATTGCGACAGCGAAGTAGACCAAATGGTGCTCGACTTCCCTATAATGGCGGATTACGCGTTGATTACGGACGAGGGAAGAACGTTGTTTGCCACGCACGGGCATTTGTTCAATGAAAACAATCCCCCCTTGCTCAAAAAGGGCGATGCGCTTTTGAACGGGCATTTCCATACGCCTAAATGCGCGGAAATGGAAAACGGTGCGCTGTATATCAACTGCGGCTCGGTATCCCTTCCCAAGGAGGGCACTCCTCACTCGTATATCGTCTACGAAAACGGGGAATTTACCTGGAAGGATTTGGAAACGGGCGGCATCTTCGATTGCGCTAAATTGTAATTTACTAAAAAATCCCCTTTTCTTTTTTCAAACGCTTGACAGCGCAGGGAAAAAGTGATAAGATATAAACAATTTCATAGACAAACCGATGAATAAGAGTAGTACTTCCGTATTCAAACGGCAAAGAGAGTTGCGATGGGTGAAATGCAATACGTTTAGCGGACAGGAATGGACTTACGAGGGCGAACGAACGCGAAAGAATTTTTCGTCAGTAGCAATCGACGGGGCGTGCCCGTAATAGCGCGACGCGTATTATCGTACGCAAGAAAAGCGGACCTTTGGAAAGGTCAATTTGGGTGGCACCGCGGTAGAAATATCGTCCCGAAGTACGGCAAAACCGTTCTTCGGGTTTTTTATTTGCCAATCGACGAAGAAATCAAAGGAGAGTGCTATTTATGCAACAAGAAATTCCTTATAAAATATATTTAGAAGAAGACGAATTGCCCAATGCGTGGATGAACCTCCGCGCGTATATGGACAAGAAACCTGCCCCCTTGCTCGACCCTGCAACGATGCAACCGATTACGCAAGAAGTGCTTTCACAGGTATTTTGCGACGAGCTTGCAAGACAGGAATTGGACGACACCACCAAGCTTATTGAAATTCCGCAAGAAATCCGTGATTTCTATAAAATGTACCGTCCTGCCCCCCTCGTGCGCGCATACTGCCTTGAAAAGAAATTGGGCACGCCTGCGCATATCTATTATAAGTTCGAGGGAAACAACACGAGCGGTAGCCATAAACTCAACTCCGCTATCGCGCAAGCGTACTATGCAAAAGAGCAGGGCTTGAAAGGCGTAACGACGGAAACGGGCGCAGGTCAATGGGGCACGGCGCTTTCGATGGCTTGTTCCTATTTCGGGCTCGATTGCCAAGTGTATATGGTAAAATGCTCGTACGAACAAAAACCGTTTAGAAGAGAAGTAATGCGTACCTACGGCGCGCACGTTACCCCCTCCCCCTCCACGACGACGGCGGTGGGCAGAAAGATTTTGGAAGAATTCCCCGGCACGAACGGTAGCCTTGGTTGCGCCATTTCCGAGGCGGTAGAGGCGTCCTCCAACAACGAGGGCTATCGCTACGTTTTGGGTAGCGTGCTCAACCAAGTACTCCTCCACCAATCCATTATCGGCTTGGAGGCGAAAACGGCGCTGGATAAATACGGCGTAAAAGCGGATATCGTTATCGGTTGTGCGGGCGGTGGTTCTAACCTTGGCGGCTTGATTACTCCGTTTATGGCGGAACAATTGGAAGGCAAGGCAAACTACCAATTCATCGCAGTTGAACCTGCTACTTGCCCTACGCTTACGCGCGGCAAATACGCGTACGATTATTGCGACACGGGCAAGATTTGTCCCCTTTCGAAGATGTACACGCTCGGCAGCGGTTTTATCCCTGCGGCAAGCCACGCAGGCGGACTTCGTTATCACGGTATGACAAGCGTTCTTTCCGAGTTGTACGCACAAGGGCTTATGGAGGCAAGAGCGGTAAAACAAACGGACGTATTTGCGGCGGCGGAATACTTTGCACGCATCGAGGGCATTTTGCCTGCGCCCGAAAGCGCGCACGCAATTAAAGTGGCGATGGACGAGGCGATTAAGTGCAAGGAAACGGGCGAAGAAAAGGTTATCGTGTTCGGCTTGACGGGTACGGGCTATTTCGATATGATGAGCTATGAAAAATTCCACGACGGCAAGATGAGCGATTACACGCCCACGGACGAGGAAATTGAAAAGGCGCTTGCAAAATTGCCAAACGTATAAAAAGTGAATTGCAAGATAAATCTTGCGTGAATTGAAAACGTGGTTTTCGTGAATTGCGGTTTTCAACCGCGTGAATTGCATTGCGTTGCAATGCGTTGCGGAAGAATAAAGATGAAAAAAGCTATAAAATAATAGCCACAACGCACGCCAAAGGCGTGCAAATCACGACGGCAATGCCGTCAATTCACGGGCAGCGCCCAATTCACGAACGAAGTTCAAATCACTTTTAAAGAACAATTTATATGAGGCGGACGACAAGTGTCGTCCGCCTCATTTGTTTTCTCCCCTATCAAGCCTTTTGTTATTCTCCCCTCAAAGGCGGTTTTTTCTATTTTTCACGTATGCGGTTATCCGCAAATGCGGTTGCCCCCACCCCTTGTTTTTCGAGCTTTTTCGCATATCGAATTTTGTCGTATGCTTAAACGGGCATAAAAAAAGGCATTTCCCTCGCCCCGTTAAAAACTTTTTTGTAAACCTATCAAAAGCGATTGACGAATACACGTATTTTCGATTATAATAATATGGTAAGCAGGCTTGTCCTCGCTTATTGGGCACGGCGGTTCGCCGTCCGTTTCTTTTATAAAACATACAGGAATACTTATGAAGGAATTACGTTTTCAACTCCCGAAAAAATTGCAAAAAGAATTATCCTCTTGCGACGTTGGACAAGAGGCGATTGCTTTTTACGAAAAAACGGAAAAATCGGTAAAGCGTATGTTCGGGTATCCTGCGCACCACGTTTCCTTGTCCCCCCGTACGCAATACTTGCTCCTTATGCACTATTCCGCGCCCTTTTCCAATAACTGCGGCGACGTGGACGAACGGGGCAACTACGCGATGGATACCAAGGCGGTGGAAAAAGACATTTTGCGCTTGTACGCGGAGAAATTCGGTATGGGCGAAGAGTTTTGGGGCTACGTAACGAGCGGCGGCTCGGAAAGCAATTCCTGCGGAATTTCGCTTGCGTTTAATAAACACCCCAACGGCATTTTGTATTATTCGGCGTCGGCGCACTATTCGGTGGAGAAAAACGCGCGTTTGTATCCGCGCAAGGAAATCCCCACTACCGCAAACGACGAAATGGATATTGAGGCTTTGATTGCGGAAATCTCCAAAAATTGGGCGAGCAATAGAAGTCCTGCCAACCTCGTTTTAACGCACGGCACAACCAAGTTCGGCGCGTGCGACGACGTGGATAAAATCGTGGCGTTTTTACGAGAACGGGATATCCCCTATTATATTCACGTGGACGCGGCGTTGTTTGGCGGCATACCCAACAACCAAACGGGCGCCCCCTTGCTCACGAACGCAAAAGAGCGCGGCATTGATTCCGTTTGCGTTAGCTTACATAAATACGTTGGTTTCCCCGACGTGCACTCGGTATTCATCTCCTCGAAAAAACCGTCCAGCCCCTCTATCGCCTATATCGGGCAACACGACACGACGATTTCCGGCTCTCGCTCTATCCCTGCCTTTGCATTGTATAATCATATCAAAGAGCAATTAAGCGACAGACCGAAAAACGAATATATCAAAAACGTGCACTTCTTCGAGAAATTGTTGCAAGCGGAAAATATCCCTTACTACCGCGCGCCCAAAAGCAATATTTTCGTCTTTGACGCGCCCAACGAAGAAACGACCAAGCGTTTCCAATTATCCACCTTTACGGAAATTGTGAACGGCGTAGAACAAGCAAAAGCGCACGCCATTATCTTCCCACACCACGGCAAAAAGCAAATGGAAGAATTGGCACAAGCATTGAAAAAAGATTTATAAGTAAATATAAAGGCGTCTAAACGGCGCCTTTAATATTTTCGCAGCAACATCGTAGATAATATTTTGTAGAAAGGAGGGTACTTTATGGATATTTTGTCGAAACTGCCCAAACAGCTTACCGAGCTAATGGCGGAAAGAGAATTAAAGCCTGTAAATCTTGCCGAGCAAATAGGAATTTCGAGAAACACGATAACAAGATATTTGCAAGGCGTGCGCCTGCCCTCTTTTGACAACTTCGTTAAACTGTTAGAGATTTTTAACTGTTCGGCGGACTTTTTAATCGGGCTTACCGACAACCCCTGCTACGGCGTATCTTATCAGCCTATCGACAGCTTTTCTATCCGTTTTCAAACGTTATTGACGGAAAGGCAAATGTCGCAATACGCTTTGCACCAAAAGACGAATTTTTCGTACGATAATTTCAGCAGTTGGTTGAAAGGAAAAACAAGCCCCTACGTTGATAATTTGATTAAATTGGCAAACGCTTTTGATTGTAGCGTAGACGAATTGCTTGGTAGAATATAAAAACCACCGCCACCCCATATTGTGGTGGCGGTTTTGGTGTACCCGCTGGGGCTCGAACCCAGAACGTCGGCGTCGGAGGCCAATATTTTATCCAATTAGACTACGGATACGTATTCTTTTTCAAAAATTATTTTCAAAAAGCAATTATATTTTACTATTTTTCGCTTTCATTTTGCAAGCGTTTATGCTATAATATTGCCAAATTGGCGCAAAAAAGTTTTATCGCCAAAAGCGAAAAGGAGCAAGTTATGTCGAAAACGGTTGTTATCGGTATGAGTGGCGGTGTGGATTCGTCCGTGGCGGCACTCCTTCTTAAACAGCAAGGGTATAACGTTATCGGACTGTTTATGCTTAACTGGGAAGAGAACGACGAAAACGGGTGTTGTACGGCGGAAGACGATTTTGCCGACGTGCGCCGTGTGTCCGCTCTTCTTGATATCCCCTATTACACCGTTAACTTCGCAAAAGAATATATGGATAGGGTGTTTTCCTATTTCCTTGCCGAATACAAGGC
>JAZRSE010000147.1:0-3734 GCA_045651305.1 Candidatus Scatosoma sp.
CATTTCTTCGATACCGAATTTTGCCTCCCAACCAAGCTCTTCTTTCGCCTTATCAGGGCAAGCGTAACAAGCCGCAATATCCCCAGGACGACGAGCGCAAATTTTATACGGCAATTTCTTTCCGCACGCCTTTTCGAACGCCTTTATCATATCGAGTACGCTATACCCGTTGCCCGTGCCAAGGTTGTAGATATGTACGCCGCTGTCGTTGCATTTTTCAATCGCCGCGATATGCCCAAGCGCCAAGTCTACCACGTGGATATAATCGCGCACGCCCGTCCCGTCGGGCGTATCGTAATCGTTGCCAAATACGTTGATACAAGCAAGTTTTCCGCTTGCCACTTGCGCCACGTACGGCATCAAGTTGTTGGGGATACCTTTCGGGTCTTCGCCGATAAGTCCGCTTTCGTGCGCCCCAACGGGGTTGAAATAACGGAGCAAGATAATGTTCCACTCGTTATCCGATTTATACAAATCTTGCATAATCATTTCCATCATAAGTTTGGTGCTGCCGTAGGGATTGGTGGTGGAAAGACGGCAGTTTTCGTCGATAGGCAATCTTTCAGGGTCGCCGTAAACGGTTGCGGAGGAAGAGAAAATAATCTTCTTCACGCCGTATTTTGCCATCACTTTCAAAAGCCCTACCGTGCCGCTGATGTTGTTTTCGTAATACTTTAAGGGCAATTTGCAGCTTTCGCCCACCGCTTTATACGCGGCAAAATGGATTACCGCGTCAATCTTATGCGCAGCAAAAATTTCCGCCATCTTTTCTTCGTCACGGATATCCGCCTCGTAGAAAATTACTTCTTTGCCCGTAATCTTTTGCACCCTTTTGATGCTCTCGTAGTTGGAATTGCTAAAATTGTCGACAACCACCGTTTCATAACCCTTATTCAAAAGCTCTAAAACAGTATGCGAGCCTATAAAACCTGCCCCACCGGTTACCAATATCTTTGCCATTTCGTCTCCTTTTTTCCATATGGAATTTTTTTATCTAAACGGGATTTTTATTCCTCGTCTTTCTCTTCTTCCTCCGCAAGTTTCGCGCGGAGCTTTAACACCTTTTGCTTGGTCGCCTTTACAATTTTTACTTCAAAGCCACCCATCTTCAACGTTTCGCCCACGGGCGGAATTCCGCCATAGCACTCGGTTGCCCAACCGCCTACCGTGTTCGATTCGTATTTCTCGTCCTCGTCTTCCATATCGAAGATTTCGAAAAACTCGTTCAATTCGCACTTGCCGTCCACCCAATACTCTTCTTCGTCAATCTTACCAAAGAGCACTTCTTCCTTGTCGTGTTCGTCCCAAATATCCCCAACGAGCTCTTCCAAAATATCTTCCAGCGTTACGATACCCACCAAGCCGCCGTATTCGTCCGACACCGCCGCCATATGCACTTTCTTCTTTTGGAGCTGTTTCAAAAGAGTAGAAATACGGGTGTATTCGGTAGTGAACTCGATTTCTTGCACCAAGGAGGACACCTGTTTTATGCCGCGGATGTACGCCTTAAAGAAATCCCTTTCGTGGATAACGCCGATAACGTTGTCTATCGTATCTTTATACACGGGCAAACGGGAATACCCCGTCTTTTCAAAGAGCGCAAGCACTTCGCCCATCGTGAATTCCTCTTCCACCGCCACTACGTCCACGCGCGGAACGAGAATATCCTCTACCTTCAAATCGTCAAATTCAAGCGCAGAGCGGAGAAGTTCCGATTCGTCCTCTTTGAGCGTACCGCTCTCTTCCGCCTCGTCCACGAGCGACATCAATTCTTCATCCGTAATCGACTCGTCTTTTTTCAGCTTAAACACTTTCGCAAGCAACCACTTAAACCCGTCGAAGAGCTTACACAAAGGAATTAAAATCCAATAGAAGAATTGCATCAACGGATAGAACAAAAAGCAAAACTTTTCAGGGTAAACGCTTGCAAGGTATTTAGGCGTAATTTCGCCAAACAGCAATACGACCACCGTCAACACAATCGTCGACACCGTCGCCGCCAAATCGGGGTTGCCAAGCATTATTTTCGCAAACAAAATCGTACCCAGCGCGGAGGCAGTCAAATTGACGATATTGTTTCCCACTAAAATTGCCGTCACCAATTTATCGTACTTCTCGTCGGCAAAATCGTACACCGCTTTCGCGTGCTTTTTGCCAAGCGTCACCATACTTTTCAGCTTGATTTTATTCGCGCAGGAATACGCCGTTTCCGTACCCGAAAAGAAACCGGACAACAAAACGAGCACTACGATAATGATAGATAGGGGCAAGGGCTCCATAGATACTAAACCATCCTTTCAAACAAACTTTATTTAAGGCTTATAGCCTTACGCACTTTATTATAATACATTTATCCACTCTTTGTCAAGGCGAAAGGAAATATATAATATATTTTCTTTCCCCTTTTTTCACTTTTCTCCGCCCTTCCCCCCTTTTCTCCCCTTATAACAAACGGGAAAGCGTACGCCCTCCCGTTGATATTGCCCTTATGAAAAAGCCTTTTTCCATTTCTCCTCTTGCGGACGGTCGGCAAAATGGCAGGCGACCCAACGCCCCTTTTCCAGCTCTTTTAATTCCACCTCTTTTTTCGCGCAAATCTCCTGCGCCATAAAACAACGCGTACGGAAAGGACAACCCGACGGCGGCGAAACGGCGCTTGGCAGCTGCCCCTCCAACACTATCTTTTCCCCCTGCCTTTCCCCAAGCGAGGGGATTGCGCTCATCAAAGCAATAGTGTACGGGTGCAAGGGCTTATCGAAAATTTCCTCCGTGTTGCCCATCTCTACAATTCGCCCCAAATACATCACCGCTATCCTGTTCGAAACGTGCCTAACCACCGATAAATCGTGCGAGATAAATAGATAGGTGAGCGCACGTTCTTCTTTCAACTTTTCAAGCAAATTCAATATTTGCGCCTGCACCGATACGTCGAGCGCGGAAACGCACTCGTCGCAAACGACGAACTTGGGGTTCAGCGCCAACGCCCTCGCAATACAAATGCGTTGCCGTTGTCCTCCCGAAAATTCGTGCGGGTAACGGTTAATCAAATGCGGTTGCAATCCGCAAGCGTCCATCACCCCCAAAACGTACTCTTTAAGCTGTTTACTCTTCCGCGGATATATCCCGTGCGTCCACACCCCCTCGCCGATAATCCGCCCCACCGTCATACGCGGATTTAACGAGGAATACGGGTCTTGAAAAATCATTTGCAATTCCTTTCGCAAGGGACGAAGTTCCTTTCCTTTACAAGCGGTGAGTTCTATTTCCTCCCCCTCTTTCCCGTAATAAAACACCTTTCCGTCCGTCGGTGGATTTAACTGCAAAATCGCCCTGCCAAGCGTCGATTTACCCGAGCCACTCTCTCCCACAAGCCCAAACGTTTCCCCTTTATAAATATCTATCGTAACCCCGTCGTTTGCGCGCAAATAGCGTTTCCCTTTGGCAAACAAACTCTTTTTGGGCAGGGGAAAATATTTTTTCACCCCTTTAACGGACAACAATTTTTGCGTGTCTTGCACTCTTGCGCTCCTCCTTTAACGGATAAAAACAACGTATTTCCTGCTCCCCTTTATTCACCGCAAAAAGGAGCGGCTCTTCGTCGATACATCTTTCCGTACAATATTTACATCTCGGCGCAAACTTACACCCCTTGGGCAGGTTATTAGGCGCAGGTACGCTGCCTGCGATTTGTTCCAACCTCTCCCCTCTAACGTGCGTGGAGGGCAACGAGGCGA
>JAZRSE010000148.1:0-10688 GCA_045651305.1 Candidatus Scatosoma sp.
GAAACGCCTTGCTCTTTCCGCACCGATTTTCAACGGGATAGGGATAGAATTATTTACAGTAATTCTTTCAAGCGTTTGAAAAATAAAACGCAAGTCTTTTTTGCGCCCGAGGGTGACCATTACATCACTCGTTTGACGCACACCCTCGACGTTTCGCAAATCGCCCGTTCGCTTGCCCGTTCGTTACAACTCAACGAGGACTTGGCGGAGGCGATTGCTTTGGGGCACGATTTGGGGCACACGCCTTTTGGACACGTTGGAGAAAGAGTGCTTGCAAAACTTGCAACGGACGGCTTTTTCCACAACGAACAATCGGTGCGCGTTGTAAAGTGTATTGAAAAACACGGCAAGGGCTTGAACTTGACGGCGGAGGTATTGGACGGCATTTTGCAACATAAAAGTTCGGGCAAGCCTGCTACGCTTGAAGGGCAAGCGGTGTCGCTTGCCGATAGAATAGCGTATATCAATCACGATATAGAGGACGCTATCCGCGCAGGGATATTAAAGCCGCAAGATTTGCCAAAGCGCGCGGTAGAACTTCTTGGCGACGAAACGAAAACGCGTATCAATACGGCAATTAGCGATATTTATAACACGTCGTATGGAAAGCCGTACGTGCGTATGTCCGCCGAGATGATGGACGCTATTAACGAGTTGCGCTTGTTTATGTTTGAAAGGGTGTACGAGCTTGCCAACGTATCTATTCAAGAACGTTCGGAGCGTATGCTTGCGCAAATGTTCGATTATTTTATGAAACACGTAGAGAAATTGCCACAAGCGTATTTGCGTCTTTTGGATAAGGACGGAAAAGAGTGCGTGGTATGCGATTATTTATCAGGGATGACGGATAGATACGCCATTAGCGTATTTGAAAACCTGTTTATCCCGTCGACATTTTCATTAGGGGGTATTGTTACGTGAGCAAAGGGTTTGACCCTCGCTTTATGCAGGAACTCAAACAAAAGAACGATATAGTCGAGGTTATTAGCGGCTACGTTTCGCTCGATAGAAAGGGTGGTACGCATTGGGCGTGTTGTCCTTTCCATCACGAACGCACGCCCTCGTTTGCAGTAAACCAAGCGGAGCAATTCTATCATTGCTTTGGTTGCGGCGTATCGGGCGACGTCGTTCGTTTCGTGCAGGAAATCGAATCGACCGACTTTATGGGCGCGGTGCGGATATTGGCGGCGCGTGCAAAGATGACCGTTCCCGAAACCAATTTCGACACGGAAAAAGCGGTGGAGATGAAAAAGAAACGGGATACGATGGCGGCGATAATGCTCGATTGCGCAAGGTTCTATTTAAGCAATCTTTACAGCGGCGATTCCCGTGCGACGGCGCATTTGCAATATATCGCCAATCGAAAACTTTCCCCTTCGACGGTAAAGAAATTCGGTTTGGGGGCATCGCTCGATTTCTTCTCCTTGCCCGATTATTTGGCAGGCAAAGGCTATTCAAGAGAAGATTTGATTGATAGGGGCGCCGTCGGTGAAACGAAGAACGGCAAACTTGTCGATTTCGAGGCAGGGCGTTTGATTTTTCCTATCATCAACGCTTTCGACGAGGTAGTGGCTTTCGGTGGACGGCTTTTGGAAAAATCCGATTTTGCAAAGTATAAAAACACGCGCGAAACGTTGCTGTTTAATAAACGCAAAACGCTGTATAACATCAATCTTTTGAAGAAACTCAAACGCACGAAACCGATAAAAGAGGTGATAATGGTAGAGGGGTATATGGACACCATTTCCCTATACCAAGCAGGTTTTGAAAACGTAGTTGCGTCTATGGGTACGTCGCTTACCACCGAACAGGCAAGGCTTGTGAAAAGGTATTCGGATAACGTACTGATAAGCTACGACGGGGACTTCGCAGGACAAAACGCCGATTTGCGCGGTTTGGAAATTTTGAAAGACGAGGCGCTCAACGTACGGGTTGTACCTATGCCCGACGGGTTAGACCCCGACGACGTTGTAAAGCAAGGGGCTGCCGCTTATCAAAAATGCTTGGACGCGGCGTTGCCGCTTGTCGATTATAAAATCCACTCGTTGGAGAAGAAGTACGACATTTCCAAAACGGAGGATAAAAGACGGTTTGTCGCCGAGGCGTTGCAAGTCGTTTCCTCGGTAGAAAGCGAGGCGATTAAAGAAGACCTTTTGAAAAAATTGCGTGAAAAGACGGGCGTTTCCTATCACGCGCTTGAAAGGGATTTGCAAAGCGGCGTGAAACCGTTGGAAATTCCCACGTCAAACGAGAAGATTTTTGAAACGGATTCGGCGGCGGATAAGATGACGAAAGCAATTCGCTTTATCTTGGCGGCAAAGCTCTTCTCGCAACCGTACGCAAAAGATTACGACGTGCAAAAGCTGCCTCTCGCCGACGAAACGCATATTATCGTGGCACAGTATATCGTGGAAAGAGAGGAAAACGGGGAGCGTATTCGTCCAAGCGAGCTGTTCGAACTGCTTGAAGAAAACAGTACGGAGTTCAATCAAATACTCGATTTGAACTACGAGGACAAGCTTTCGGGCGACGTGGCAAAACGTTTCTTCGAAGATAGCGTAAAAGCGATTGAGCGTGCAAACGTAGAAAAGGAAATCGCCACGCTAAACGCGCAGTACGCGGAGGAAAAGGACGACGAAAAACGGAAAGACATTGCGCTGAAACTTTCCGCAAAAATGAAAGAGCGCACTCAATTAAAAAGAAAATAAAAGAAAAAACAGACGACTGTTTTGATATAAACGGAGGATAAAAGGGTGAATATATCCGAACAACAACTTGGCGAACTTTTAGAAGGGCTTATTGCCGCTTATGGCAAAAAAGGCAACATTACCACCAACCAACTTTGCGATATAACGGAAAAATACGACGTAACTCCCACGCAAATCGACTTGATTTATAAGACGCTTGGGGACGCAGGTATTCAAATCGTAGACGAGGACAAGCGTGACCAAGAGCTTTTTGAACAAGCTCTTTCCGACATTGGCTTGGACGACCCTGTAAAGATGTATCTTAAAGACATCGGCAGAGTGCCTCTTCTTTCCGCGGACGAAGAAGTGGAATTGGCAAAGCGTATGCAAGAAAACGACGAGGCGGCGAAAAAACGTCTTTCGGAGGCAAACTTGCGTTTGGTAGTTTCCATTGCGAAACGTTACGTGGGGCGCGGTATGCTTTTCTTGGACTTGATTCAAGAGGGTAACTTGGGTCTTATGAAAGCGGTGGAGAAATTCGATTATCAAAAGGGTTTCAAATTCTCTACGTACGCAACGTGGTGGATTCGTCAATCGATTACGCGTGCTATCGCAGACCAAGCGCGTACGATTCGTATTCCCGTGCATATGGTTGAAACGATTAACAAATTGACGAGAGTACAAAGACTTTTGCTCCAAGAATTGGGCAGAGAGCCTACGCCTGCTGAAATTGCGGAAAAGATGGGCGTAACGGAAGACCGCGTACACGAAATTATTAAAATCGCGCAAGACCCCGTATCTTTGGAAACGCCTATCGGCGAAGAGGAAGATAGCCACCTTGGCGATTTCATTGAGGACGAAAAGACGACGACGCCTAGCGATTCGGTTGCCTTTACGATGCTCAAAGAACAGCTTTTGAACGTTCTTGACACGCTTACGCCGAGAGAACAAAAGGTATTGCGTTTGCGCTACGGTATTGACGATGGCAAATCGAGAACGCTTGAAGAAGTAGGTAGAGTGTTCAACGTTACGCGTGAGCGTATTCGTCAAATCGAGGCGAAAGCATTGAGAAAGCTCCGTCACCCTTCGCGCAGTAAGAAATTGAAAGATTATTTAGAATAATGGGTTACGGAAAACGGATAGATACGCTTTGTTCGCATCTTGGAAAAACGGCGTCGTTTGCGGACGTGGGGTGCGACCACGGGTATTGTAGCGAATACGTTTTGAAAAACGGTTTATGCGAAAGGGTTATCTTTTCGGACGTGAGCAAGGGCAGTTTGGCAAAGGCGGAAAAGCTCCTTGCGGATTTCGTTGAAAAGGGGTATGCAAAAGGCGTGCTTGGCGACGGTTTTTTCGGCGTTCCTAAGGACACGGAAACGGTGTTGATTGCAGGTATGGGCGGTAGCGAAATCGTTAGCATATTATCGCACGAGAAATACGGTTTTATGCCCAAGAAATTCGTTTTTCAACCGATGCACGATAGCGAAAAATTGCGTAGATACCTTTTGGAAAACGGCGGATACATTGAAAGGGATTATACGTTCGAGGACGGGAAATTCTACGACGTAATCGTTGGATATTACGCAGATTTTGCTAAATTGCAAACGTACACGGACGCGGAATTTGAGTTTGGTAAAGAGAATTTATCTACTTACGGCGACGCTTTTATTAGGCGGATAAAAAAACTGCTTTCCAACACCGAAAACTATCTTTTGCACCCGTCGTTGCAAGAGGAAAGCCGCGTGGCGTTAGAAGAGAAAAAAGAAAGATTGCAAGGGGTTTTGTCAGGTGAAATTAAGTGAAATTTACAAGGTGGCGGATACGTACGCTCCTAAAAGATTGAGCGACGAATTTTGCTTGCGCTACGGCGCGTACGATAATAGCGGAGTGCTTGTCGATTGCGGAGAGGAAATAAAGGGCGTGCTCTTTTCATTGGATTTGTCCCTTTTAGCGATTGACAAAGCGGTGGAAGAGGGTTGTAATTTAATCATTACGCACCACCCTGCTATCTATGGCAAAATTGCGGATATTCGCACGGACGATGTGTTGGGCGAAAAACTGATTGCCTGCATTAAAAGAGGCATTTCGGTTATTTCTATGCACTTAAACCTCGATGCCTGCGAGGACGGCATTGACGAAAGCCTGCGTAACGGAATTTGCCTTGCGGCAAGCACGGATAAAGCGGAAAACGAAAGGATAATGAACTCGCTTGATTTGGGCGGTTACGGCAGAGCGTACGACGTAAACAAATGCACTTTGCAAACGTTGGTTTTGGGTATAGAAAAAGAATTTTCCTCTAAACGAGTTCTCGTTTACGGGGATACGGATAAAAAGATTGCGCGCGTGGCAAGTTTTTGCGGCGCGGGCGTGGACGAAAGGGCGATTGCCTTTGCAAAAGCGGAGGGCGCAGACGTGATGGTATCTTCCGATTACAAGCATCACTTAATTGCGCTTGCGCTTGAAAGCGGACTTGCGGTGGTAATTTTGCCGCATTACGCATCGGAAAATTACGGATTTGAAAAATATTATAAAAAAATCCGTCAACAGCTCGGTATCCCGTGCGTATTTCACACGGATACAATATTGCTTTGACGGGAGGAGTTATATATGTCACAGTTACAAGCTATTTTGAATTATCAAACGGCGGATGCCAAACTTTACGAACTTGAAAAAGTTTTAGGTGAAAGCGAAGAGAGAAAGTTGTACGTAAAGTTGCAAAAGTTCTTGAAAAGTGCGCCTGAAAGATTGGATTCTTTGGAAGTAAAAGCGCAAGCTTTGCGCGCGGAAGTAGACGCGCTTGCAAACAAGTACGCGCAAGTAGAGGCTACGCTTGGCGAATTTGACAACCTTGAAGAAATGGTTAAGGGCGGTGCGGACATCTCTTTCTATAAGAAAGAGGCGCAAAAAATCTTCGACCAATTAAAGAAAATCCGCGCGGACATCAACGCGCTTACGGGCAATATCAAGGCAACGGACGAAGAATATCAAAAGTTGAAAAAGCAAGTTATTTCCGCGCAAAAACAATACGAAGACGCGGCGAATAAATATAAGGAATTAAAGGAATCGAAAGCGGAAGAACGTATGGCGATTGAAAAACAATTGCACGCAATCGCAAAAGAAATTCCCGAAGAAATGCTCGCTAAATACCAAACGAAGAGAAAGGAGAAGATGTTCCCTATCGTGGGTGCGCTCAACGCAGGCAGGTGTTGGTTCTGCGGTATGGAACCGCCTATTGCCGCACAAAGCAGGCTGGGCAGCGGTATCGAGTGCGATAACTGCCACAGAGTTATTTATAAAGAAGATTAACGCTTGTTGCAATTTCTCTTTTATGCTTGCATAAGATAGAAAATGCGAAAAGTGATTGCGAAGATTGATTTAGAGAATATTGTAAGCAATGCAAACTCGTTTTTGTCCTTGACGGGCAAACCGCTTTGCGCCGTGGTAAAAGCTAACGCTTACGGTCACGGTGCGGAAGAAACGGTGAACGCGCTTTCAGGGGTGGCGGACGTTTTTGCCGTATCCTTGCTATGCGAGGCGCTCGCTATCCGCGTTGCCGCGTGTGGAAAAGATATACTTATTTTAACGCCTCCTTGCGACGAAAAGGATATAATAACGGCGGCGAAGAATTCGTTTGTCCTCACCGTGGGGGATTTGGATACGGTAAATTCGATAATACGCTTATCCGCCTCGCTCGCTTTGCCTATACGCGTACACTTAAAGGTGAATACGGGGATGAACCGTTACGGTATGGACGAAAGGGATTTGCAAACCGCTTGTAAAAAACTTTCCCTCCAAAGCGGCGTTTTCGTAGAGGGCGTGTATTCCCACTTATACGATTATACGTTGGAAAGCGCAAGCAATCAGCGTGGGCGGTTTTTGGAAATGCAATCGCTTGTCAAAAGCTTTTTTCCAAACGCTATTTGCCATTTAAGCGCTACGTACGGCACGCTTTTGGGAAGGGATTTCCACTTCGATATGTCGCGCATCGGGCTTGGTTTATACGGATATTTACCAAGCGGAGCGCAAGATATTGAAAAAAAGGTTATCCACAAACTATCCTTAAAAAAGGCGATGTCCGTTTGGGCGGAGGTTTCCGCGGAAAGAGTTTATCAAACGGGCGGCGTGGGCTACGGAAAAGCGGTTGCGCCCGTTTGCTCGAAATTGTCGGTGCTGCGCTGCGGTTATGCGGACGGCTTTTTGAGGGCGAGGGAAAACGGTATTTTTGCGTTTGAGAAAAACGCCAACAATCTTTGTATGGACGCTTGTATTCAAATAGACGAAAAGAGAAAAGGGGATTGGACGCCGATATTGTTAGACGCCGAAAACACGGCGGCTTGCACGGGTACGATTTCCTACGAGGTACTTTGCGCGGCGACCCGTCGCGCGGAAATGGTGTATGACGATGTTACGTTTTGCGGAGGACAATCAAATAAAGGACGTGGAAACGCGGAAGAAACAACTTCGCGCCCGTATGAAAGAACGCCGCGGCAATAACGAAAACCGTGACGTGAAGGAAAGGTTGCTCGTTGAAAACCTGCTTTCCACCCTCCATACGCTTAATAAAGATAAGGACGAGAAGAACGTATTTTGTTATTTGTCCTATTCTTCGGAAGCGCCTACGGATTGCTTGATAGAGCGTTTGATAGAAGAGGGATATAGCGTGTACTGTCCGCGTGTTGTCGGGCAAGAAATGGAAACGGTGAAATACGGGGAAGATTTTGCAATATCGTCCTTGCGTATTCGAGAGCCGATTGGCGAGGCGTTCAAGGGTGAAATGCACTACGTAATCGTGCCTTTCTTGGCGGTGGACAGGCAGGGAAATCGGCTTGGCTACGGGGGCGGATATTACGATAGATATTTTGCAAAAAATCCGCTCGCTAAACGGATTGCTTACGGGTACGATTTTCAAATTCAATCGCAAGTACCAACGGAAGAAACGGATATAAAAATGAACTGCATTGTAACGGATAAACAGGTGCTGTTCATAGAAGAATAAAAACAAAAGAAATAAAATGGAGAAGAAAGATGTCGGAAACTAAAAAAACTTTCAAAAAAATCGGTAGACAAATTTGGGAATTGTTCAAAGGCGCAATTCCCGGTGCGTTGATGTATGCGTGTGCAGGCGCAGTTCTCGTAATCCTTACGATGAAAGGCGAAGCGTCGGAATTGTATTGGACGAGCGGTAAAATCGTATGGACGGTGGTATGTATCGTGGTAGCAACCGCATATACGGGCTTAATGGCGTACGTAAGCGGTGGTAGCGCGTATGAAATGCTCGTTACGGGCAACTTAAAGCGTATGTCCGAAATGGAATTGGATGGCGGATACAAAATGTCCAAACATATGCTTTCGAAAGAATACCGTGTATGGAAAGGTTTTGCAAGCGGCGCGTTTATGTGCTTAATTCCGCTTTTCTCGGGTATCGTGTTCGGCGCAAACCAATCGAAGATTGACGGTATGCTTACGGCCTTGATTTCGGGGACGGAAACGACGGGCGCGTTCGGTTCGGGTTTTGCCGTTTTGATTATCATCGGCTTGTTCCTTTCCGGTTGGTCGATTTTGCCTATCTTTATCACCAACGCGGCAATGATTGCGGCGGGTAACCCTTGCATTAGCTATTATTTCAGCTGTTTCTTTGCTTTAATTCCCATCGTAATTACGGGCGCTATGTACATCGCAGGCGCATACGGTAAGCGCGCGAAGAACGTTCGTCAACAAGAAATTGCGGATAGAGCGGCGGAAGCGGAAGCAAATAGAGAAAAGAAAATCAACTACGGCGGCTTGCCTGGTACGAAACCCAAAAAACGCAAATAATAGAGGTTGAAAATGAGGGTTGTCGGCGGTATATTTAGAAGTAGGGTATTGGCGGAGTTTTCAGGCACGGACGTCCGTCCAACCTCGGATAGAGCGAAAGAGGCTTTGTTCAATATCCTTGCTTTCCAAACACGTGGCGCGCGCGTGCTCGATTTATTCTCGGGGAGCGGCTCTTTGGGAATAGAGGCAGTTTCACGTGGAGCAAGCGAGGTTGTTTTCAACGACGTAGCAAAGGAAAGCGTGGCAATTATAAAGAAAAATTTGCAAACGCTTAAAGTCCCTATGGACGGACAAGCCATAGTGTATAATTACGATTACGCTACTTGTTTGGACGTTGTAAGGGGGAAATTCGATTTAATTTTCATCGACCCGCCGTATAAACTTGATTTGGGCAGAAAAGCGCTTGAAAAAATCGTCCAAAACAAGCTATTGGCGGAAAACGGCGTCGTCGTTTACGAAAGGGATATCCCTTTTGAGGGCGGCGTTGACGGGTTGGAAAAATACGACGAGCGCAAGTACGGGAAAGCCTATTTAACCTTTTTCCGTTGCGCGCAAGAGGAATAAAAAATGGAAGTAAAGACGAGGAAATGTGTATTTGCAGGGACGTTCGACCCGCCGACGCTTGGGCATAAAGCGACGGTGGAGGATTGTTTGCGCCTGTTTGACGAGGTGGTAATCGCCCTGCTTGTCAATCCGCAAAAACAACCCTGTTTTACCATAGAGCAACGGGAAGAAATGTGGAAATTGATGTTCCCCAATGAAAAGCGTATCCGCATCGTCACCTTTGAGGGAACGGTAACGGAGCTGTTAAAAAAGGAAGAAACTCCCTTTTACGTCCGTGGAATTCGCAACGGGGTAGACCTCGATTTTGAAAACGCAAACTACTACGCAAGCAAGAAATTGGATAAAGATTTCGTTGCGGTGTATTTGCCTTGTAGGCAAGAATTGTTACACGTGAGTTCGTCTATGGTACGCAATAGCCTGCGCTTTGCTACGCCGATTGACGAATACGTCACGGAAGAAGTGAAAGAATATATTGAGAATTTACGTTAAGAGAAATAGTGTAAAGAGGTAAAAATTATGTTGGAAAGGCAGTATTTTATTCCAGAGCCGGAAGAGTTTATCGCTGAAACTCCGTTGACGGCTGAACATAAGAAAATCAAAAAAGAGCGTGATGAAGAGGTGCGCAACGTTATTTCGGGCAAGAGCGATAAACTCCTTATTATCGTCGGGCCTTGTTCCGCGCACGAATCCGCGCCCACGCTCGAATATATCTCTCGCCTTGGTAAATTGAACGAAAAGGTAAAGGAAAAATTGGTTATCGTGCCGCGTGTGTACACCAATAAACCTCGTACGAAAGGGGTGGGCTATAAGGGTATGTTTTTGCAACCCGACCCCGAGGGTGCGGCGGATATTGCACGCGGAATAAGAAGTATCCGTGCGTTGCACCTTGCGGCGATTAACGAATCGGGCTTGACTTCCGCAGACGAAATGCTGTATCCCGAAAATACGCCGTACGTGGAAGATTTGCTTTCCTATCACGCGGTTGGCGCGAGAAGTGTGGAAGACCAGCTCCATAGACAGGTGGCAAGCGGCATTGATTGCCCCGTTGGTTTGAAGAACCCTATGAGTGGGAATATTATTGCGCTTATCAACTCCATTTTTGCGGCGCAAAGCCCTCAAATTTTCAAATATCGCAATTATCAAGTAAGCTCGTCGGGTAACCCTTACGCGCACGCAATTTTGCGTGGCGGCGTGGACGGGGCAGGCTTGGACGTGCCCAATTTCCATTACGAAACGGTTATGCAGCTTGCGCAAATGTACGACGGCTTGCAAAACCCTGCGGTGGTAATCGACTGTAACCACTCCAACTCAGGCAAGCAATTCCGTCAACAAATCCGTATCGCGGAAGAAGTAATGCAAAACCGCCGTTTCGACGCGGATTTCAAAAAACTCGTCAAGGGCTTTATGATAGAAAGCTTTTTGGTGGAAGGCGCGCAAAAGCACGACGAAGTGTTTGGTAAATCCATCACCGACCCTTGCCTTGGTTGGGAAGATACCGAAAGGCTTTTGCTGGATTTGGCGGAACAGGTATAAAATAAGGAGACGTTATGAAAATAGCATTTTTAGGACCGGAAGGTAGCTATTCACACCAAGCGGCAAAACTGTTTTTAAAATCGGAACCCA
>JAZRSE010000149.1:0-2430 GCA_045651305.1 Candidatus Scatosoma sp.
ATCGGCGAAGGTGCGTTCTACGGCTCGAATATTACCAGTATCGATTTGTCGAACACCTCGCTTACGGCAATCCCTGCCTATGCGTTCTATTTGAGCAATATCTCCTCGGTAATTCTTCCTACGACGGTGAAGACGGTGGAGGATTTTGCGTTTGCGTACTCCGCAATCCGCGAGGCGTATTTGCCTGGGGTAGAAACGATTGGCAACGACGCGTTTGCGTCCTGTGCGTTGGTGGAAAAAGTGCTTATATCGGCAAGCAAAGTGGATAACGCAATCGTGGTATCCAACGCGCTTACGACGCTTGGCGACGGCGTATTTTATAGATGTTCTACGCTTAAAAACGTAGAATTGCCCTCCATTACCAAGATGGGCGATTACGTCTTTGCGTACGCAAGCAGCTTGGTATCCGCAACGTTTGGCGCGGATTCCACGGCAACGGGTAACTACACGTTCGTTTACACGGCTCTTCAATCGTTCACCTTTGCGGAAGGACAATTAGAAGTGGGTATGGCAATGTTTAGCTACTGCTCCAATTTGAGAGAAGTAACGTTATCCTCGCTTGCAATGAAACCCGTTATCGTGGGCGGTGAAGAAATTGAAATATACAATACCGTAGGCGCGCACGCGTTTAGCGGTTGTAGAAATCTTGCCGTTGTCAATAACCTTGACGAAGTCGTATATATTGGCGACCAAGCGTTCTATAACACGGCGCTTACTTCGTTGTATCTTGACGAGGCGAGAGAAATTGGTATCGGCGCGTTTGCGGTTGAAAACGAAAGCGGCACGAGAGAGGCTTTGTATACGGCTATCGAAATGCCGAAAGCGGAAAAGATTGGCGCGTATGCCTTCTTGAACGGCGGTGAAACGACGGTGGAAATCGGCGTGAACGTAAAAGAAATCGGTTTTGGCGCATTTGCATCTTCGAGAAAATTGAAGGGCTTTAAGGTAGCGCAAGGAAACGATACCTTCTTGGTATTGAACGCTGACGCAAGCGGTTACGGCGTATTGTATCGCTATATTGATAAGTTTGCGGAAACGTACGAAATCGTTTGCTATCCTGCGGCTCGCACGGAAAGCACGAAGACGTATAAGATTGCGGACGGCACGCTTTACGTTCAATCGGCGGCGTTCTTGGATTTGAACAACGGTGCGTTGGACGGCGTGGTATTGCCTTACAGTATCAATGCTATCGGTGATAGCGCGTTCTTCAATAGCGGCATCAAGACGTACACCTTCGAAAGCGTACAAGCGCCTATTTTGGAAACGAGCTATCGTGAAGAAGTAACCCTTTGGGTAGAGGCTGTGGCTGACGAACAAGCGGTTGCTTACTATAAAGGCTACTATTACACCAACTTCGAAACGTATTTCTACGATTTCACCGAATTTGGTCAACAAGAAAGCAAATTGGAAATGAGATACCCCGTAAACGGCGTTGGCTACGATAACTACGTTTACGCAACCTATTTTGGCAAGCGTACGCAAACGGAAATCGTAATGTCGGATACCACGCGTAATTTCATTAACGATTTGAATAGTTTGTCGATAGAAGAAATCAATTCTTGGGCAAGCTGGGACGTTACGGACGCGGATAAGAAAGCGGAAGTAGTGGATACGGCGGAAATCATTAAATCGTTGCGTACGACGTACGATTTGCTTATGAAAGACGCAGGTCAAAGCCCGTTCGTTGCGGAAAAAGCGACGTTGTTGCAAACGGCGGAAAACGCAATTCGCGCGGCAAAAGCTCGTTTTGGCATCATCGAAAAGATTAAGAGCCATACGATTGACACGAGCACGTTCAAGAAAGTTTACTTGGTTGGCGAAAAGTTCGATATAACGGGCATGAAGATTACCCTTAAATACGACGATAACACGTCGAGAGAAGTGGGTACGGAAAACCTTACGTTGCTTAACGAATACGACAAACCGCTCGAAAGAACGGATAGCTACGTAAGAATTCGTTATCAAGACGCCGACAACACCTACACCTTCCGTGTAACCATTGAGGTTAAGGAAGTAGAGCAAGAGCCCACGGTGGACGAATCCACGGACGAGGTTGTTGACGAAGAGGAAAAGGGCGGTTGCAAAAACAGCGTTGGCGTGCTTGGCGTAATCGGCTTGGCGGCGACGTTGGCGTTTGTGACGAAGAAACGTAAAACCAAATAAGTAAAAGGTTTGGTTGGCGATAAAAGCCTCGCAAGATGGCTTTGCGTTTAAGAAAAATTTACAAGCACCGCATTTCGCGAAACGCGAAATGCGGTGCGTTTTTAGTTGCGCCTTCTTTTCGTAAAAAAACGAACGATTATCATATATTTTTTTATACGTGAAAGAACGGCTAAAAAGGGGGTGAAAAGTCATAAAAAACAATGACTTTTTCGGGCGATTTACGCCCAACTATACTATATTGTGTAAAATTTGTGAAAAATGTGAAAA
>JAZRSE010000150.1:0-1975 GCA_045651305.1 Candidatus Scatosoma sp.
CGCACCTCTAAAAACATCTTCTCCGCGCCACGCTTTGCCGCCTCTTTTAATAGCGCGGTTAAAAGCTCGTTCCCAAGCCCTTTTCCACGCAAGGCAGGCATAACGGCAATTTTTAACAATTCGCTTTCCTCGAATAGCGACGTACCGCAAACGAACCCCATCGTTTCCTCTCCCTCTTTTATGGTAAAACCATAAAAATCGGGACGGACAAACGCCGTTTCCCACGATGTTTCGTTCCACGGGTCTGGAAAGCAAGCGTTTTCAATTTTCAAAAGCGCCGATATATCCGCGCGTTGCAACGCCTGTAAAATCATAATTTCAAATTTTCCTCGGCGGAGCTTTTACGCACGTACAATGCGTTGAGTTCCCCAAAGCCGTCCTTTTCCGCCAATGCCTTTGCCGCGTTTATCAAGCCCGTAACGGGGTCAACCACCTTTACGCTCGCTTTTTCCGCAATAGGGAGCGGCGTATTCGAACAAAGCAAGTACCCTTCCTTTTCCAAAGCAAGCACTTCCTCTTCCGTTAAATAAGCAGGGCTTAAAACCACTTCGCCCTCTTGATAGCCGCAAGCGTAATAACAATCGTGCAGGGCGTCCACAAGGCAAAGCCATTTCCCCTTTGCGCCTATCGCATTATATGCCGACACCGCAAAAGAAGTGATAGGAAGAGTTTTTTTGCCCGTTGCAAGCGCAAAGCCTTTGATTGCCGACACGCCGATACGAATACCCGTAAACGAGCCTGCCCCAACCACCGCGCCGAAGAAATCGCAATCCTCCAAACGCATATCCGCTTTTTGCAGCGTTTCTTCTATCGTGGGCAATATCAAAACGGAGTGTTTCATCGCGCAATCGGGCACGAACGAGGTAAATACTTCCTCCCCCTTCACCGCAACGACGCTCATAAAATTACCGCTTGTGTCCACCGCCAAAAATTTCACTTTCATTTGCTCCCTTTAATACTCGATTTCACGAGTAGTTTCGTCAATCTTCTTAATGCAAACCCTCTTCACGTGTTTGGGAAGTAGGGGGGCGATATTTTGCGACCACTCGATAAGGCAAATACCGCCCATATCGAAATAGTCGGCAAGGCCAAGGCTTTCCGCCTGCGCCACGCTTTCGATACGATAGCAATCGTAATGAAAAAGCCGCCCGTCGTAATCGTTCATATACGCATACGTGGGGCTAGTGACCTCTTCTACTATCTCCAAGCCCTTTGCCACGCCTTTTGCAAACGCCGTTTTGCCTGCGCCCATATCCCCGTCCAATAAGACGACGTCGCCGCCGCGGAGCGTTTTTGCATATTCGTAGGCAAAAGCCGTTGTTTCTTCTACTGATTTTGAAATAAATGTAGCCATATATTTATTATAATACCTTTCCGCCGATTTTGCAATCCCTTAACAGGGATTGTTTTTCTAAATTTTGATTTTTTTCAAGAAATTGGAAAGTCTTTTATACAAGAGGAGGGTCAAAACCCCCACCGACACCGTTTTGATGAGGTTGAACGCCACGATAAACCAAAACACTTCCTTGAAAACCGACTTTGCTCCGTCGCCCATATACAACGGGAAATTGATGAAACGGTTTGCAAACAGCGCCGTCGCCGTACCGATAACGCACGCCACGGCAAGCGACCAAGCCACCGTCTTTATCCCTTTACGGAAATGATACACAACCGACGGCAATAGGATATACGAGCTTGTCATCAACATATTCGCAAGCTCTCCTATCCCCCCCGAAGTGGAAACCAGAATGCGGAGCGATTCTTTTACCGCGCACACCACAACCCCTTCGACAGGCCCGAGCAAAAAGCCGATAAGCAAGATAAACACGTTGCCAAAATCCAGTTTCAAAAACGGCGTCGTCGGGAAAATAGGAAAATCGAGCAAGCTGATAGCAAACGACAACGCCACGAATACCGCCATTAGCGCAATACGTTTGGCGGAAAAACGCTTTTTCCAAGCAATTTTACGCGGTTG
>JAZRSE010000151.1:0-24675 GCA_045651305.1 Candidatus Scatosoma sp.
CGCTTGTGGACGCATCGGGGAGCGTCGCTATCCAAAAGGTGCTCTCCTCCCACGCCCAACGGGTGGGCACGGTGTTGCCCTCCACCTTACGAGAATTTGCCATTGGGTATTTTAGCGAGAGCAAAAGCGGATTTTTGCCCATTTTGAAAACGCAACCGCAACAAGAACAGGTGGGGCAAAACGGACAAGGTTCTCAAAGCGGCGAGAACAACGCCCCCTCCGCCCCAAGCGGACAAGCGTCCCCCAGCCAAGGCGCGCAAAACACGCAAAATACACAGGGCGGAAACGAACAGGATAAGCCCGTTTTTAGCGCAGGCGAAACCGCCCTTTTTTACGCAGGCAAACGGGTGGCGAAATGGACGGAAGAGGAAACGTTTGCCTTTAACGCCGTTAAAAACAAACTGCGCCTTGCCTCCTACTCGGTAGAAACGGACGAGGCGACGTATTCGCTCACCGTCAAGAAAAACAAAGCGAAAACTTCTTGCAAATTGGGCAAGGACGGACGGGCGGTCTACAAAATCGACGTGACCCTGTCCGCAGGACTTCTCGATAGCTCCAAAGCGTTTACAAAAACGGAGGGTATCGACGTGGGCGACGCCCCTGCGTCCGCTTTTGAGAGCGCGGAAAAACGGCTTGCCTCGCAAATTTCTTCCGCTTTTGAAAAGGCGCGGACAAGCGGTTGCGACGTGTTCGCCCTCTCGCAAGCTATCCAAAAACGGGAGAAGAAACGCTTTGAAGAGGTGAAAAACACCCTGCTTTTGGATAGCATTTTGGACGTTTCCGTGCGCTTTCAAAACGTTCGATAAATTTCAACCTTGCAACTTTTCTATACCATAATTTTTTTGGGATTATTCATTTATCACCCTTTGCATAAAACAAATAAATGTGGATAACTTTTGCCTTTTTTCAAAAAAAACATTTGTTTGTGGATAAATTTGCCTTTTTTATACCTTTTTAATGCTTTTTTACGAACAGTTTTCCACTTTTAATCGAGTTATCCACCGTATTTTACACGAATATATGTTTCGAATTTTTGTTCGTTTCGCCGTTTTATCCACCGAAAAAGGGGCTTTTTCGCCCTTTTAACCGCGCAAACGCAGGAAAACGCTTTTTTGTTTTGTTAAGAGCCTGCACTTTTATCCACAATTTGTTTTTTTTGTACGTGGATAACCCCTACTTATCCACTTTGGGGGTGGAGAAGGTGGATAAAGGGCAATGTATATTTTTATAAAAGCATTTTTTCGCCCCTCTTCGACAAATTTATACACAAAATATTTGCATAGGTTATCCACAGAAAAACAAGTTATCCACACAGCGTTTGCCTTGGGTGGATAACTTTCTTTACGCTTTTTTATGGCAGGTTTTTTAGGGAGAAAAGCGGCGTGATTTGCCCGTTGGGCGTGATTTGACGGCGTTGCCGTCGTGATTTGCCTACGGCGTGAATTGGCTTGCGCCGTGATTTGCACGCCGAGGGCGTGCGTTGTGGCTATTATTTTTATGACTTTTTTTCGTATTTATTCTTCCGCAACGCATTGCAAGGCAATGCAATTCACGCGGTTGAAAAACCGCAATTCACGAAATTTATTTCAATTCACGCAAGATTTATCTTGCAATTCACCTAAAAATAAAAGCCCCGTTGCGGATAGACGCAACGGGGTTTGTTTTTTATTATACCAACACCCAACCGATGATGATGTTGATGAGGTTGTGATTATACAGTACGCGAAGAAGTAGACAATCGCCAAAGAAGTTGTTGATGCCTGCAACGGGGATAACGCCAAGCACGGCGATAACGGCGCTCAATAGCAGCCAACCTTGCACCAAGCCCACGAGAAAGCCGAGAAAACGATTCAATCCGCTTATAAACGGCATTTTATTTATGAGGGAGGAAAGCAATCTCTTAACGATATTAAGGAGCAATTTCGCAACGATAAACAACAGGAAGAACACAATGAGCGACGTGGCGAATTTACCAAGCGGCGCGCCGATAACCATCGCAAGCGTCGTGCCTGCCGCAATCGTTTCGTTCCCTACGCTATTGACGACGAATTTTGCAAGGAAGGCAGGAATTTTGTTCGCCTCCATACTCGCCTGCAAGCCCGCGTTCGAAACGTCCACGTTCAAGGCTTTTATCTTCCCAAGCGCCTTTGCACAAGCGTTTTGCATCACCTCTTGCAAGCCGAATAACCCGTTCGTCCAACGCATTACGCTACGGAGCAACAATATCGCCGTTATAAATGCGAGCAGCGTGGTGATTAGACCGAACAAACAGTCTATAAACCCTCGCTTTGCCGCAAGCGCCGCAAACCCGATAATGAGCATTATCGCAAGAATATCCACAACCCAACACGCCCAAGCCGCGTTCAAGCCAAGCAACATTTTTCTTCCTCCTTTCCCTTTCAAACGCTTGGATTTTTTCCCTATCCAACCGTTTTTATGCAAGCGTTTCGTCTATTATATCATATCTTTTGCTTTTTTTCAACTATATTAAAAAAATTGCACCTCTTTTCTTCCTGCCTGCTCGTTTATTCTTTTTGCGATTAGGGAATACTCTATAAGCGGTTTTCGCAGGGAGGGAAATATGGAATACGCTTTTCATATATATAATAAAGCGGCGGTAAACGGGATTGTTATGGGCGTAGAAAGTTTGATACGAAAAAGTAAAGGAAAGCTCGGTTTTTCCTACACGCAAAAGGAACAGCCCACGTTTGCACCCCCTATTATCGTTTGCGTAGGCAGCGATTTGGCGGTGGGCGATAGTTTGGGGCCGATTTGCGGTTCTATGCTAAAATATAAAACGCAGGGAATCCCTGCGTTCATTTACGGTACGCTTGCCTCGCCCGTTACGGCAAAGGAAATTAAATACGTCCGCGCCTTTTTGAAAGACGCGCACCCGTTTAGCCCTGTTATCGCCGTGGACGCCGCCGTTGGCAGCGAGGGGGATATTGGGCTTATCAAACTTTTGGACGCTCCTCTCCGCCCCGGGGCAGGCGCAAACAAAAAATTGGGCGCTATCGGGGATACGTCCATCCTCGGCATCGTGGCGGAAAAATCTATCGCCAATTACGGGCTTTTGAACACCACTCGCTTAAACCTCGTCTATACGATGGCAGAGCTTATTTCAACCGCCCTTGCCGATTATCTTCGCAACCTGCAACCGCTTAAAAATTTAGCCTCGTTTTAACACTCTTTTCACGCCGAAATACAAGGGCGTGCCAAGCGCGTACACCCAAACGCTTTGCGTGAGTAAGAAACTCCCAACGTACGTGAAATACGCCACTCTCACGCTCGTATAGCCCTCTCCGCCGCCACACAAGAACACGATAACAAGCGGAATAACAAAGGCGTTGACAAGCACGGGGAACAATCCGCCAAGCGTAATTTTCGCCCAATCCTTTTTGAATATTTTTCCCACGGCGAACGTAGCAAGCGCCGCCACCAAGCTTGCCGCCGCGCCTATCGTCATATCGTACACGGCGTAGGGCGAGGCGATATTAGAGAGCATACACCCTATAAAAAGTGCCGGCACCGCCTCGGGGAAAAAGAGGGGTAAAATACAAAGCGCCTCTGCTGGACGAACCTGAAAAGGGCCAAAAGCAAAGGGCATAAAAGCATACGTGAGCGCAACGTACAAAGCGGCAATTACACCTGCGCGGCATAACCGCTTTGTCATACTCGTCTTATTCATAAAATTGTACCTCGGTTTTTTTATTAGGAAGTGTTCTACCGAAAACCTTCCTTCTTTTTAATTATAACACTCTATAAAGGAATATGTCAATAAAAAACGGCTCGCTTTTCATAATTACAAGCAAGCCGTTTTCCTTTATTATTCCACCGTTTTAAGAGAGGCGTTCATATCCGTTTTCAATATCTTTCTACGAAGTAACATCGTCGAAATAAACCCGAACACCATCGTTAAAATGGGCGTCAATACGTAACTCCACCACTTCACCTCCGCAAGCGAGCCAAAACTGATGAAATCGAACACGAATTTAACGAACCCCATACCAAGCGGTATGCCAAGCACTGCGCCGATAGCGCACATTATATACACCTCGCGGTAGATATACCCCGTCACTTCCCGTTCACGATAGCCAAGCACCATTAGCGTAGCTATTTCCCTCGTCCGTTCGCTAACGTTGATATTGGTCAAGTTATAAATAACCAACGCGCACAACACGCCCGAGAACACGATTAACACGGCGGATATGCCCACCAAAGAGCCTGCTTCCCCGTACGCCACCGCGCTATTGAAAAGCCCCAAGCCTGCAAACACAAGCACCGTCGAGCCGACAACGGAAATCACCGTCATCAAAAAGCGGCTTTTGAAAAGGAGCACGTTTCGCACCGTCGATTTGTACTTAAAAGAAAGCATTTTCCAAATAAAGGGTATTCGCTCCAACAACACCTTCTTCCCTGCCTTGGGCGCTTTGGGCGTGAGTAGTTTAGCAGGATTTCCTGCCGTCGCTTTTTTGCCGCTGAAAAAGGACAAGAGAATATTGGCAAGCAGGATAATGCCAAACGTCATTGCGTAATAATAGAAGTTAAGCGAATTGGGGAAAGGCGGCATATAGTATTGCAAATGAAAGCCGTTGTAAAGCAGGCTCGTCAAAATCAAACCGATGAAAAAGCCTATCCCACCGCCGATTATCGAGCCGAACGCCACAAACCAAACGTATTTGCCCGTTATCTTATTATCCTCAATCCCCAACGTCTTTTGACAGGCGATTTGCGCGCGTTCTTCCTCGAACAATCTCGACATCGTGGAATACACCACAAGCAGGGTTACGAGCAGGAAAAACACCACGAATATAATCCCTATTTGCCCCACCTTTTCCGCGTACGAATAAAGGGAATACATACCGATATTCTCGTATAAAGTGAGTACGTTTGCGCTTTCGCCAAACAGTTCTTGCATTTCCTTTTTAAGCTCGCCTATCCTCTCTTCATACCCGTTTGTGAACAGCTCGTCCGTTTGTTCCACGCCCACGTGTACGTAGATATCGTTGGTTATCGGCGTTTCCGTATACGAATAATACACCTCGCCAAGCGGCTTGTATTCCTCTTCGCCCTCTTTAATAAAGCTCGGCTCGTCCTCGTGATAAATATGCACGGGATTATACACGATACCGCAAACGGTGTATTCTATTTCTTGCCCAACGAACGGATTGAAAACGGTTATCTTCTCGCCCACCGTGCGCCCTTTAATCCACTCCGTTTCCCTCTCGGCAAGAACTTCGTTTTCCGCCGTGGGAAGTCTGCCCTCTAAAAGCTCCGTTTTGTTCACGTTTTCTCTATCGGCGGAGGAGATATAAAAGCGCATAGCCATATCCTCTTTTTCCATTTCGTAGAAAAAGCCCGTCGATACGCTCTCCTCGCCAAAACGCTCTTTCACCATTGCAAGCTCTTCGCCCGTAAACCCAAGCGGATTGCCGCTCACTATCCGTAAATCGTAGACGCGGCTTTGTTCGTGCAAATCACGCGTGCCTATTTTTATTTTGTTTTCTACTTCCCCAATGCCCGACATAAACCCAACGCTTACCGCCACGATAGCGATAATCGTCGTCAATCTCGTAAAATGTTTTTTGAACAGGCGAAAGGCGGTTTTTATGCTCGCTTTCATCACCACTCAATCTCCTCGATAGCTTTGGGTTGCGCGTTGGTAAATACCCCCTCTATACGCCCGTTTTTGATGGTGATTACCTTGTCCGCCATATCCTTTAACGCTTGGTTGTGCGTAACTACGACAACGAGCTTTTTATTGTTCTTACAAACGTCGTGCAAGAGCCTTAAAATATTTTTACCCGTCGTATAGTCAAGCGCGCCCGTCGGCTCGTCACAAAGGAGCAGTTTGGGGTTTTTCGCAATCGCTCTTGCGATACTCACGCGTTGTTGTTCGCCGCCCGAAAGTTGGGCGGGGAAGTTGGTTAAACGCTCGCCAAGCCCCACGCTTTCCAGCACCGTTTGGGGGTCTAACGCGTCGGGACAAATCTCGGTGGCAAGCTCCACGTTTTCAAGCGCGGTGAGGTTGGGCATAAGGTTATAGAATTGGAAAACGAAACCTATATCGTCACGGCGGTAGTTGGTTAAATCCTTTTTTCCCAAACGGGAAATTTCCTTGCCGTCCAAAACAATCGTGCCGTCGCTTACGCTGTCCATACCGCCAAGCAAGTTCAAAAGCGTGGTTTTCCCTGCGCCGCTCGGGCCGAGAATAACGACAAATTCTCCGTTTTCAAGCGAAAAGCTCACGTTGTCCAAAGCGCGGTATGCCCCTGCTTGCGATTCGTATTCCTTTCCTACCTTTTCCAATGTCAAAAACGCCATAATCCACCCTCTTTTGCTTTTTTATTTTTCGCCTGCGTATAGACGAAAACACACCATACTGTTCGTACGGTGCGTTTTTATTTTTTCTTATTTGTCTTCGCCGCTGTTTCCGCTGTTGCCAAGGAAAATACCGAAGAAATCGTTGCTCGTTTTCAAGCTCGTGCCACCGGAGGCGTTGTTGCCGCTTTGGTTGTATTTCTTAAAGCCGCCGCTCTTGCCGCCGTTTCTGCTACGGTTGTAGCCGCCCGATTTAGAGCCGTTCTTGTTGCCATAACCGCCCTTACCGCCGCGTCTATTGTCGTTTCTTCTTTCCCCTCTTGCCATAATTGCAGGAGCGGATTCGTCTTCCAAGTTATCGGGAATTACCACGATATAACGGTTGGGTTCTTTGCCCTCGCTTTCCGTCTTAACGCCCTCTCTGTTCGAAAGCGCCGCGTGGATAATTCTTCTTTCATAGGGGTTCATCGGTTCAAGTTGCACCTTCTTTTGCAAACGGATAGCCTTTTGCGCCAAGTTTTCCGCAAGCTTGTTCAACGTTGCCTCGCGGTTTTCACGGTAGTTTTCGCAATCTACCACAACGCGCTTGTAATCGTCCCTGCCCGTGTTTGCTACCGCGCCTGCAAGCGTTTGAATCGCGTCGAGCGTTGCGCCGTGCTTACCGATAACCGCCGTCGTGTTTGCCGCCGTTACGTTGATTTCTACTTTGTCGCCCTCGCCAACAAGCTCGGTACAAGCGGTGATTTTCAAAAGCTTGAACAAGCCTTCCAAGAACTCTACCGTTCTTTCACCGTCCGTCAAACCCGCTTTCGTAACAGGGGCTACTACTTCTGCCGCAGCCTCTTTGATTTCTTCTTTCGCCGCAATTTCTACGCGCGCTTTTACCGCGCCAAAAAGTTTCTTTTTGCCCTCTTCCAAAACACGGATATCCGCGTTTTCTTTGGTCAAGGATAATTCTTTCAATCCTTTCTCAACGGCCTCTTCCACCGTCTTGCCTGTGAATTCGAAATATTGCATTTATCTCTCCCTTCCCCTGCCCCTTGGCAGTAGGAAATATTATTTTTCTTATTTACGCTTGTTGTTTTTATCGCCGTTTTGACGGTTCTTGGGCAAACGCATATTGTATTTTTCTTGCAATGCTTTTTGCTCTTTCTTGTGTTCGCTTACGTCTACGCATTTATTGATAAGCAACGTAGAGCCGAGCGAGAACAGGTTGCTCGTAATCATATAGATAGAGAACGCGGACGAGTACATAAACGAGAATACACCGAACATAATCGTCATAATAATCATCGTCATCTTTTGCGTCGACGCCGCTTGTCCGTCTACCGACGAGTATTTTTGTTGCTCTTTTTGCGAGTGCATCGTGATAAATTGTTGCAACAAAATCGTACCGATAGAAAGCACGATAAGCACGAAGTAACCGTTGGCTTGTTTCTTTTGTTCGCCAAGGTTTGCCGTAACTTTATTGTAAATATCCTTTTCGTAAACGTCCGTCAATTCGATTTCGTTTTGACGAAGAGAGCCCTCGGGGCTAATGGAAATTTCTTCCCCGTTTACCAAGAACTTACCGTTCGAACTGCAAGACGAACCGCAAGACGCCGCCGCTACTTCTTTCAAGAAATCTTCGTGCGAAAGAATCGGGTGCTTATAGCTTGCGTCCGTCGTCCATACGTTTTTAATCCAAAGGAATTTCGTTTTAATTGCTACGTTTTCCTTGTATTCCTTTTCCGCAGCTGCCGCGCCCTTTGCGTTAAAGAAGTTTGCAAATTCCGCTTCCAAATCCGCCGCTTCGAAATTGAAAGTTTCAAAGCCTGCCGTAGCTTGCGCTTTTGCTACGTCTACTTGGTATTGATAAAATTCGCTATTCATTTTGCCAAATTCCGCTTTCAAAGTAGCTTGGTCTGCGCCTGCAAGCGTAGCCGCCGTTTCCGCGGAAATAGGCGCGCGGAGGTAAATTACTTTATCCGCCTCTTTTGCAATTATATAGTTTTGTTCCCCTTCTGCGCTCAAAACGTAAGAGTTGTCTTCCGCGCTCGTGTCGATTACGTACTCGTTTATGCCTGCTTTGTATGCGTTTACGAGCGTGTTGTAATTGTCTACGGACGAGAATTTTGCATAGGCGTTGAACGCGCCGATAGCAATAAAGAAGATAACGAGCGACAAAATCATAGGAAGGCAGGAAGAAAGCAAGTTCAAGCCGTTTTGCTTTTGCATTTCCATCAATTTTTGGTTATACATCCGCTTGTCGTTGGCGTATTGCTTTTGCAATTTTTCCATCTTCTCTTTGTTTTCTTTCATACTGATATTTTGCTTACGCATCGAAATACGTTGGAAAATATCGAAAGGCAATACGATTACCTTCAAAATAAGCGAAAACAAAATAATACCGATACCAACCCCTACCCCCGAAGAGATAATGATTTTTACCAGCTTGCCTATCCAGTTGAGTGAAATGTCATACGTGTTTCCTATCATCGAGAAAGACACGTCTGCCAATGAATTCAAAATTTCCATTTATTTTCCTTCTTACATCGACTTTTTATAAAAGAATTTATAAAAGCCAACGTTTTTTGAAATATTTTTCAGGCGCCGGGTCGAAACCGCCTTTGCTAAACGGATTGCAGCGCATAATGCGCCATACGCCAAGCAAAATGCCAAACAGCACCCCTTTGTTGTTGATAGATTCTAACGTGTATTGCGAACAGGTGGGATAATATCTGCACTCCCCTTTTGAAAGGCGTTTTTGATAAAACAATATCATCCGCATACAAGCCATTTTCAAATAAGGTTTGAACACCGTTTTGCGTAAATATTTCCAATTCGCCCGTAACATTTGGCGAAAAGAAAGGGACATTACAGTTTCTCCTTTTTGATAACGCCGCTTAAATGCTTTTCAAAGGTATGAAAGGAATATTCCTCGCAAACTTTGGGCACGATAACAAACGAATACGTGCCTTTTATCTCGCTTTCCACCGCACGAAAAGCCTCTCTTACAAGCCTTTTAATATGGTTTCTTTGTACGCTTTTCCCGTGTCTTTTTCCTACGGAAACACCCATAAACGGCGTATCCGTTTGCTTGTAGACAATGGTAAACGTAGGCGAAAAAGCACGTTTTCCGCTCTTGAAAAGCCTATCAAAATCCGATTGTTTTTTCAGCCTCAAATAACGCATCTTTCGCCTTCCAAGCAAGTTTTAACCCGTTTTTCATTTGCTTTCAAAAAATGGCAAATCCTCTCCTTTATGAAAAGGAAAGGAATTGCTTGCTTTTTTACCTTTTATCCGTTGTAAAAATACCCTTCTACATACCCTTTTCTTAAAAAAGAGCGTTAGAATTTAGCGTTTATTCGCTATTAGTGGGTAAGACGCTTTCTACCCTTATCGCGACGACGTTTCAACACTCTTCTACCTGCCGTCGTAGCCATTCTCTTACGGAATCCGTGTACTTTGCTTCTTTGTCTTTTCTTGGGTTGGTAAGTTCTCTTCATAATCGTTCTCCTACTTCGCTTTTTAGCGATAATTTTCTTATTTTTTTAAGTGCCTTTTTTTCAAAAGCTTTCCTATTATACCGCAAGAAAAGGATTTTCGTCAAGCAATTTTGCCTCACTTTCCCTCTTTCCTTACGCTATTTTTTATTTTTTTCCCTTTCTTATGCTTGATTGCCCGTACGCATAGGCATTATAAGATATTGGAAACGTTTTTCGCCCGCGTTTTCAATGGTGAAAGGCGAGTTTGCCATATTGAACGAAAGCACGATTTTTTCTTCCGTCAACGCTTTCACCGCGTCCAAAAGATATTTGCCGTTCATCGCAATTTTAAGCTCTTTACCCTCTAATTCCGTGTTCACCGTTTCTTCAATTTTACCCATATCCGAGTTTGCATTGATAACGATTTTACCGCTCTTAATATCGAAGATAACGAGGTTGTTCTTATCGCCGCGGGTAAGCACGCCTGCACGCTCGATACTTTGCATAAGCTCGCTCTTTAATACAATCGCTTCGCTTGCGAAATTGATAGGATAAATATTTTCCTTTCTAACAAATTCGCCTGCGTACAAACGGGAAGTAATCACCGTGTTGTTTACCTCTACGGAAATCTTGTTCTTGTCCGCATAAATTTTCAACGCCTCGTCCCCTTCAAGCATACGCGCAATTTCCGTAAGCGTTCTTGCAGGGCATACGATTTTCATATTCCCGCCGTCCGTCGTTTCCGCCCAACCGCTCGCCATACGAAGTCCGTCCAAAGCCGTTGCGTAAAGCTTGCCGTCTTTCGCCTCTAAAAGACAGCCTTTCAAAATAGGTCTGCTCTCGTCCGTAGCACAGCAGAACGTTACTTTGGAAATGAGTTCCTTCAAATCGTTTTGCTTAATTTCGAAATATTTATCTTGGGCGATTTTTTCGCCTGCCATCATAGGGAAATCGTCCGCGGGCAACGTTTGGATGTTCGTTTCGCTATCGCCGTAACGTACGATAATGCCCTTATCGTTGGAGGAGATAATCACTTCGCTATACGAAATCTTGCCCATAAAGTCTGCGAAGAATCTGCCGTTTACGCAAACTTCGCCCTCTTCTATAACTTCCGCTTTAATTTTCTTTTCAATGGAAATTTCTCCATCGTAAGCGGTCAAAATCAAAGAATCGTTTTCCGCCTTAATTTTAATGCACTCCAAAACAGGCGTCATCGTTCTAATAGCGCAAGCCTTGCTAACGATAAATGCCGCTTCCGATAAAACCATCCCTTCACATACGAATTTCATAAATGTTAAACCTATCCTTATACCAAATTAAAACACTTTATTTTTGCGTTCAATTTATTTTACCATATCCCCCGTTTTTTTGCAAGCGAATTGCCTGCTTTTCCACCATAATTTCCCGTTATTTTTACAATTCTTTTTTTATTTATAAAAAAACTTTCTCTTTTAAGGGATACTTTTTAGAAAAATAATTCACCGTGTATGCCGTTCCGCCCGTATCCTTTTTTAAGTACGCCAAAAGTACGTCCGCCCTGTCCGCCATATACCTATCTCTCTCCAACATACACCACTTCGTATATTCCTCGTACAGCACCACCTTTTCGTCCGCTTTTTCTATCAATTCTAAATACCGTTTTTTGTCGTTCGCAGAATAGTATTTTTCTTGATTTTTGCAGGGCACGCAAGCGAACAATCTAACGTTATCATACTTTTTCTTGTAATATAAAACCACCTCTCCTGCAAGCAAATCGAACCCCGGAGCTAAACCGCAATAAAAGGTTTCGACTCCACGTTCGATGAGTTTTTTCACCTCTCTTTTCAATGCCTGCACGGAAAAATCCTTTTCCAAAACTCTATGTCCTGTAAAGGCGCAGCTTTTCGGCGCTGTAAACAGCGCCTCGATTTTGAGTTGTTCGTTACTCAAGCTTTTCATCATACCATCATTATACCATACTTTGGCGTTTTGTCAATGCCGATATTTTTATTTTATCGCTTTACCACGCATTTTCAAAAGAATATTTGTTTCAATTTTTTGATTGCTTTTATTTATATTTAATATATATTTAGTAGTATTATTAGTAGTAGGGTGCGGTGGAATTGTGGATAAAGAGCAAAACCCCTTTATTTTCAAGGGAAAGAGAGTATTTTTGCGGTGGACAAGTAGGTGGATAAGCCGTATAAAAAGAGTGGATAAACGGTGGAATAAATTGTGAATAAGTGGAAAGAATCACAAACCGTCAAAAAACGAAGGTGTAATAATTATGCAAAAAAGTTTATAAAAATAAGAAAAACGTCTGTTATCCACAAAATTTATCCACAGGTGGACAAAGCTATCCACTTATCAAGATAAAAAGGAAAAAAAGATAGCGAAAAAGGATTGATATTTTTAGAAAAAAATGGTATAATGAAAACACTATGAAAACAGCTGAAATGATTGAAAGTTACGAAAACTTAATAAAGGGCGAAAATGCGGAAAAATTCGCTTATTTTAGGGCTTTATTGCTCGAATATAACGAAAAATACAACCTTACCACCATTTTAGAGGAGCAAGATATGTATTATAAGCATTTCCTCGACAGCGTTTTAGGGGAAAGATTTTTCGAAAAAAACGCGCGTGTTGCGGAAGTGGGTTCGGGCGCGGGGTTTCCCTCTATCCCCTTAAAGATAATCCGTCCCGATTTATCCCTCTCGCTTATGGAAAGCGTGGGTAAAAAATGCGAGTTTTTGTCCGTCGTTGTGGATAAGTTATGTTTGCAAAACGTGTATATTTATAATATTCGTGCGGAGGACGCCGCAAAGGATAGCAAACACAGGGAAAAATACGACCACGTTACGGCGCGCGCCGTTGCGAGGATGAATACGTTAAGCGAATATTGCTTGCCTTTCGTAAAGGTAGGCGGCACGTTTATTGCCTATAAAAGCGGTGAAACGGAGGAAATTTACGAGGCGGAAAGCGCGTATAAGGTGCTTGGCGGAAAGATGCGTTTATGCGAAAAATACGCCCTTCCAAACGGTTACGGCGAAAGAACGCTTGCCGTTATTGAAAAGAAAAAGTCCACTCCGCCCAAGTATCCGCGCGGACAAGGAAAGGAAAGAAAACAACCCCTTTAACGAGGGTGTATGAGAAAGAAAAAGAACGGTGAAAACCGTTCTTTTTTCATTTGTTTATACCTATTAGTCTTTGGACGAATAATCGTACTTATAGGAATAGTATTTGTATCTATCCGAGTAGTAGGATTTCTTTTCGTTTACCATATAGTCGTTTACGACGACGCCGAGGATATTTGCTTTGGCAAATTTAAGCTTTTCAATCGTTCTTGCGATATCGTTCACGTAAGAGGTTTCGTAACGGGTAACGATAACCGTACCGTCCGCTTGCGTAGCGATTGCGATTGCGTCCGAAACGACGAGAAGGGGGGGCGTGTCGATAATAACGTAGTCGTATTGCTTTTTAAGTTCTTCAATGAACTTCGTCATTTCTTCGCTTTCCAAAAGTTCGTAAGGACGGGGCGCGTGCGTACCGCAGGTGATATAGGAAAGGTTGTTATTTTCCTTATAAACGTGCGTTACCTCTTCCAAGGACGCTTGGCCGGATAAGCAATCTGCAAGCCCGGGAACGGACTTTCTCTTGAAGAAACGGGCAACTCTGCCCTTTCTAATATCGGCGTCTACGAGCACTACTTTCGCATCGGATAACGCAAACATCATAGCAAGGTTTACCGCAACCGTCGTTTTGCCGTCTTCGGGACAAGCGGAGGTCATAACGATAAGCGTGCCCTCGCCCGATTGTTTTTTAGGGATAGATACGGTCAAAGAGGATTTGAAGTTACGGAACGCTTCCATAACGTTAAACGACATTTTATCGGAGAGCAGGTATTCTACACGATGAGAGGTGTTTTTGCTGCTGCTACGTACTTTTTCTTTACGTTTACTAAAAAGTCTCATTATTCAACGTCCTCCTTCGTTTGTTCTTCTTTGCTTTCATCCAATTTATCCGTTTCTTTGAAGGAAGGAATTACGCCGAGGACGGGTACGCCGAATACGTCGGTAACCTGTTCAATACTGCGAAGACGTTTATCCGAACGGTCTATGATGATAAATACGATACAAGCGATAATGAGGGATGCCGCGCCGAGGATTAAGCCGTACTTGGTAGCCGTTTTCGAAACGATACCCTCGTTCGTTCTATGCACTTCGTCCGTACGGGAGATACGGATACAGTTGGTATCGTTGTATCCCGAAGGGATAGGCATTTTCTCAATAACGTAATCTTTTACGGAGTCAATCATAAGAAGACGCAATTCTTCCGCGTATTCTTTATCGTTGAGTACGGAAATGTTTACGTAAATGAAACTTCTTGCCAAGTCGTCCGCCTCTACGTCCGCCGCTTCGTCGTAATAGGAGAATCTCGTTGCGCCTGCGATACGGTTGAGCTTCGTTCTATACGTCGTGTCCAATTCTCTCCACAACGCAAGGGCAGGCTCTTTCGCTTCGTCCGCGTTTTTGGAAAGAACGATGGTTTCTTTATACAAGCTATCGTATAATTGTTGCGCGGCAATTTGGTTTACCGTCGCTTGACTCGACGCCGCCATAGCGTTGTCTATTTCGTCGCTAACGCCTTGTTGGGGAGTGAGAGGCAAGGTGGGATTTTTCAATTTTTCCGCTTCCCAAAGTCTGTTCAACTCCGTTTCTTTGGCACTTTTATTCTCGTTTGCGAGGGTGAGCGCAGTAAGCGCGTCTTCCATTTTTTGATACTTTTCTTGATATGATTCTACGGCAACAGTCGCGGTAGCAACAAGCGTATTCAAATTCTCGTTGTTAATTCTTAAAAGCGCCTCATCGGTAGGCAAACCGCTATCGTTGAGGAGCAATTTTTCGGCAAACGCCTCGCTTTCCAAAAGCTCTACCATGTTGTTGAGCACGTTTTTACCATACGCGCCGTAAACGCCGTATTGGCTCTCCGAATCGACGGACGCGCCCTTGTCCTTGCTGGGGTTGATGTAGAACTTAATTTCCGTGCCGTAGTATTCTACGTTGTGCGTGCGTAAAAAGCCGATGCCTGCGCCAAGCGCCGCGCCGAGAATTACCACAAGCACAATATATTTAAGTTTACTCAAAAGCAAGCGGAAGATTTCCATTATGCTAATTTCATTTTGCTTTTGCGTGATTTCTTCCATAACTATCTCCTTATCTATTTGTGTTTCCGTTTTGTAAAAAGAGTATTACTCCATTATTATACCATTGAAAAAAGCAAATGTAAAGGGCTTTTCTAATAAAATAATGTTATAATACGCGCGTTTTATATAAATTTCCGCTATTATTCGTCTTCGTCGAGCAAATCGTCGTCGTTGTCGTTATCGTCGCTATTCTCGTTTTTCCCTTTCGGGCATTGCGGACAGGGCTTTTTGAAACACAACTCGCTTGCAGGGTAGTCTTTGAAAATCCAACCCCCGTTTTTATCGTCCATCTTAACGCGTACTTCCATTTTGAGCATATTGAGCGCCGCAACGATGGCTTTGCCTTCGGGAGTGCCTACCTCCGCACCAACTTTGGGGAGTTGTTTCGCCGCGTCTACGTAATAATCAATCTCGTAGCCCAAACAGCACATCAATCTTCCGCAAAGACCGCTAATTTTCCCGGGGTTGAGCGAGAGGTTTTGCGCTTTCGCCATTTTTACGCTTACCTTTTTGAATTCGGGCATATTCCCTGCGCAACAACAAACTCTTCCGCAAGGGGCGATACCGCCAAGGTATTTCGTTTCGTCACGGATACCCACCTGTCGCAAATCAATACGGGTGTGGAAAGCGGACGCCAAGTCCTTTACAAGCTCTCTAAAATCCACACGGCTTTCCGAGGTGAAGAAGAAAGTGATTTTGCCGCTATCGAAAGAGAATTCGCAGTCTACGAGTTTCATTTCGAGTTCCCTTGCGGCGATTTTTTCCTTGCAAATACGGATAGCCTCGGGCTTTTTCGCCTCGTACGCTTGATATTTTTCCGTGTCCTTTTGCGTGGCGATACGGACAATCGGTTTCAAAGGGGATACGATTTCGCTATCGTCGATTTCCTTTTCGGGGTGCGCCACCCAAGCGTATTCTACCCCGCGCGAAGTTTCTACGATAACGGGCATATTCCGCGTGTAAACCTCGCCCGTCTTGGGGGTAAAATAATATAACTTGCCCCCGTTCTTAAATTTTATGCCTACAACTTTTGTCATAATACGTCCTTTTCGCTTATCGAACCGTTTTTTAGCGCAAACGGTCTTTGGCGTTATTTTCGAAAATTTTTGCAATCAACAACTCTAAACATTGCGGGAAGGTTGCGTTGAAGAAGGTGTGGAGTTCCGCTTTGGAAAGCTCGTCTTGGGCAAAGAGCATCGTCGCCGTGCCAAACCTTTGCGCCACCCGTTTTAAGCGTTCCGTTTCCACACGCAACAAAACGTGTTTCTCGCTCCCCTTGACGTCTTTAAGCAAAAGCGCGTCGCGGAAGATAAGGCGGAGCAAATACAACAGCTCTTTCTTGGCTTTCGTTTCGCCCGTCTTTTTGATGAGGGAGGGGAGAGCCTCTTTCGTGGAAAGGAGCAACGCAAACGCCTCGTCTACGAGCGCGTGATAATCGCCCCCTTCAAGCGTGTTTTGCGCCTCGCCCAAACTGCCGCCGCTTGCCGCCGCGCATAACGAAAAATCCTTTTCCGTGTACTTGCCGTCGGTGTAAATACGAGCGAGCGCCTCCGCCACTTCCCTTTCGTCAAAGGGTGGAATTTCCAACTTGGAAACACGGGAAAGCACGGTGGAAAGCACGGGGAAAGCCGTCGTTGCGCCGAGAAGAAAGATAACCCCCTCGGGCGGTTCTTCCAAAAGTTTCAAAAGCTTGTTTTGCGAGGCAACGTTGGCGTCGGCAAAATCGGCGATTACGAAAACCTTTATATCCCCCTCAACGGGGCGGAGCATACACTCTTCCGTCAATCGTTCGGCGTCCTCAACGACGAATTTTTTGTCGTGATTTGGGAAGAACAAACAATCGGTAAACGTTTCCTTGTCAATGCGTTCGGCAATTCGCTTTTCCCTGTCCGTAACGGGGGTATCGCAAGCAAATAATATCTTTGCAAACGTCTTTAATGCGTTTCGAAGATTGCGTTTGTCGTCTAAAAGGAGCAAGTAAGCGTGCGAAAGACGGCTCTTTTGCGCTTCCGCTTGCAATAAACGGTATGCCTGCGTGTTTTTGATAAGCGTTTGCATACTTTATCACCCCTCCTTTATAGCGTTCTACACTATTATAACATAAAACTTGTAAATAAGCAAGTAGTTATAAGAAAAGAAAAAAGGAAAAACATACCGTTTTTCCTTTGGAATATGCTATTTTCAATGCGTACATGGTGGGGTGTTTTTATTTCAATGCGTACCTGCCCCGTTCGTTTTGTTTTGTTTTCTATGTTCGCGGAGGGCAAGGAAGTATTTGACGATTGCCGCGCCGATGATGATAACGTAGCCGATAACGCTTAAATAATCGGGAAATTCCCACAAAACGACGATACCGAGAAAGGCGGAGAAAAGCACTTGCGAATAATCGAATACGGAAATTTCCCTCGCAGGCGCGCACGAATAAGCGGTGGTAATGGAAAACTGCGCCGCGCTCGCACAAAGCCCTGCAAGGAGCAGGAAAAGGACTTGGGAAAGGAGCATAGGCTCGAATTGAATAATCGCCATTGGCAGTACGGCAAGACAGGAAAAGGTGGAGAAGAAAAAGACGATAACCGCCGTACGTTCTCCTCTATTGCCAAGATAGCGTACGAACGTATAAGCAAGCCCTGCGCCCAAGCCGCCCAAAACGCCGACGAGGGCAGGGATAGTGGTTTGCGAGGAGAAGGAGGGCTTAATCACGAACAGCGCGCCGAAGAACGCCACGGCGATAAGCAGCCAGTTTTTCCAGCCTGCCTTTTCCCGTAAAATGATAGCGGAAAATAAAATGGCGAAAAACGGGGAGAGTTTGTTTAAGATAGACGCGTCCGCCACCGTCAAATTGTCGATAGCGTAGAAATTGCAAACAATCCCCACCGTGCCTGCAATCGAACGGGCGAAAAGCGCAGGCAAGCTCCCTTTTTTAATTTTGAACGAACGGTTTTTGCAAAGCAAAGCAAACGCGACGAGCGCGGCTATGGCGTTGCGGAAAAGACATTTTTGGAAGGTGGGCAAATCCCCTGCGAGGCGGACGAACAAGCCCATAAGCGCGAAGAAAAAGGCGGAGAGGAGTATAAAGAAAATTCCCCGCTTGGTGCTTTTCACCCTATCCGTCCCGTCTTGGGAAGAGGGAGCGTTGGTGTATGGAGTTTGTTGCAATTCTTCGTGGCTCATACTATTATTATACGCAAAACAGAGGAAAAAGTAAAACGAAAAGAGGGAGAAAGGCAAAGAAAAACAGGGAACGGAAAACCGTTCCCTGTTAAAGCCATTTTGATTATTGCGCGTCCGCTACGGGATATACGCTTGCTTTTTTCTTGTCTTTGCCCATTCTTTCGTAACGTACCACACCGTCAACAAGCGCGAAAAGCGTGTCGTCTTTGCCGATACCTACGTTTGCGCCCGGATGGATTTTCGTACCACGTTGACGTACAAGGATGTTGCCTGCAAGAACGCTTTGGCCGTCGCTACGCTTCGTGCCAAGACGCTTTGCTTCGCTGTCTCTGCCGTTGTGGGAAGAACCGGTACCTTTCTTATGAGCGAATAAACGAATAAAAATCATTTTTCTTTCTCCTTAATTCAAGTATTTGTTACCCCTTTAATAGGGCGGTGCGATTAAAGTTCGATTTTTTCAACTTTAACTGCGGTGAAAGGTTGTCTGTGACCTTGCTTTTTACGTTCGTTCTTCTTTGCTTTATACTTGAAGACGATAATCTTTTTAGCCTTGTCTTGCTTAACAACCGTTGCGGTTACTTTTGCAGAAGCAACTTCTGCGCCAGCTTTGATACCGTTCTCGTCGGAAACCATAAGCACTTTGAATTCCACGGTGTCGCCTTCGTTCGCCGCGAGTTTTTCTACGCGTACAACGTCGCCTTCCGCTACTTTGTATTGCTTATTTCCGTTATCGATGATAGCGTACATACAATTTTTACCTCCTCTTTCCAGTCTCGAAGAATACCCAAGGCGCACGCTTTTCCCTCATTTTTGCGGAAAAAACGCAACTTAAAACAGCCCGTTTCTATCGGCTCGGATAATACTATATCATATTTAGCAAAGCTCCGTCAAGCATTTTTTCTTTTATTTTCCTAAAAAAATGAAAAATTTTCCCACTTGCGAGGTATTTTTCTATCCCAAAAGCGGTAAACTGTGAAAAAGCAAAAAAGGAGTGAAAAATTATGGAAGAAAAAGACTTTAAGCAAACGGAAGAAATCCTTGCGGAAATTTACCGCAACGCACAGCTTGCTTTGCAATCCATTTCCAATATCCTCCCCCAAGTGGAGGACGAGGAGGTGAAAACGGAGCTTTCGCTTCAACACGAAGAATATGAAAAATTTTCCTCGCGCGCATCAATGCTTGCCAAGGATAAGGGCTTGGAATTGAAAGAGCCGAACCCCTTTAAGAAGATGATGATGTGGGGTTCTATCAAAATGAATTCGATGATGGATAACTCCCGTGCGCATATTGCGGATATGATGTTACAAGGCACGGTAATGGGGATAACCGCCCTTCGAAAGACGCAAAGCGAAAGTTGCGTAGAGGGCGCGGACGATATTTTACAACTTTTGGACGAAATGATTGCCGCCGAAGAACGCTTTGAAAAGAAGTGGAAGGAATATTTGTAAGGTTTTCATTTTGCCGCAGGGATTTGCCTAATAGGCGTGAATAGACGGCGTTTCCGTCGAGATTTGCGCGATAAAGCGCGCGTTGTGGTAAATTATAATAGGGACGAGCAACGCTCGTCCCTACGTTTTTTCATAACCCTAATTTTTCGCCCCAATAAAAACCTTTCACTACGCCATAGGCGTAATTTCACTTTGCATAGCAAAACTACACTATGCCCTTGGCATAACTTCACTTGTCACAAGACAAACTTCACTATGCCCTTGGCATAACTTCACTTGTCACAAGACAAACTTCACTATGCCTTTGGCATAATTTCACTTGTCGCAAGACAAATTTCACTATACCTTTGGCATAATTTCACTTGTCGCAAGACAAATTTCACTATATTTGCGGTTTTACCAGCACCGTCTTATAATCGGTGTAAACGACGAACCCTGCTTTGCTTTTGCTCGGTTTTTTGACAAACTTGCGCTTGCAATAGTCCACGGGTATCTTGTCGCCCTCTCTCGCTTGCGAGAAATACGCGCAAAGCTGTGCGGCGTATAAAATGGTTTCATCGCGTACCTGCCCCCCTTCTGCAAGGATAATTACGTGGGAAGAGTGGTATTTTTGTACGTGCAACCATATATCGTCGGGGGAGGCGAGTTTCAAAAGCCGTTCGTTTTGTAAATTGTTTCTCCCTACGAGAATTTTCTTGCCGTCACGCTCAAATTCTCTAAAGGGTACGGGCGCGTCTTTTTTATTCTTTTTGACGGTTGCTTTCGGTGCGCGCAGCAGTCCTGCGTCCAAAAGTTCCGTTTCAATTTCTTTCAAGTCCTCGTCCGTTTCGGCGAGCGCGATAGAAGAGGCGATACTTTCCGCATACGAAAGCTCGTTTTCGTCCGCTTTTTGCATAGGCAGTAGAATTTCCCTTGCGCGCTTTTGTTTGTTGTATTGTTTGAAATACCGTTGCGCGTTTTTCGCAGGGGAAAGCAGGGGGTCGAGCGCGATTTTTATGCTCTTGCCCTCTTCGTCGTACCAGTTGACGAGTTCTACAAAGCGCATACCCTTTTCAATGGCGTACAAATTCGCCGTCAAAAGCTCGCCCTTGATACGGTTTTCGTCCGCTTTGTCCGCCTCGCGCAGTTTTTCCGCCGTTTCTTGCAGACGTTTCGCCGTCTTTTTCACAAGCGTTTTTACACCGCTTTCCAAACGGCGTTTTTTATCGTCAAAGCCCTTTTTCGTTTCTCGCTTGGTGTAAAATTCGTCCTGCGCTTTGCAAAGAGAGGGCATCGCCACGCCCCCGTTGATTGGAAAGGCGAAAAAGTCGCAAATCACGCCGTTATCCATACGTATATGGGGGTTAGACGGCTCGTTCAAGCAAAAATCACCGATAAAATTCCACAACGGCGCGGTTGCCGACGGGGATAAACAAAGGGCGAGAGAGCCGTTTATTTTCTCCGCTTTTAAGACGAGTTCCCTTGCCGTGGGAAGAGCTAAGCCCGAAACGGTGTCGAAGATATGTTGCGCCAACGTTTCGCTATCCACCGCCTCTTGCCTATTTGCCATAAAGTTTTTCAAGCGCGTAAAAATTCCCTCGCTATCAAAGGGGGAAACCTTGTCTTGGGGGGTGGGGTAGGCGTACTTTGCGCCTGCAAAGAGGATACGGTGCGTATCGTCCAATAGCGCCGTCGTTTTCAACGCGCCCAAAACAACCCCTTTCTCTACGAGAATTACGTTGGAGTATTTCCCCATTAACTCGCAAACGAGGGTGCGGTTTGCGCTCGAAAAATCGGTGGTACAATGCAAATCTATTTCCACAATCCGTTCAAATTCGTGTTGACGAATCGCCAAAATTTCCGCATTTTGCAAATGTTTTCGAAGGAGCATACAAAAATTGGGCGCGACGGCAAGCGGTTCTTTTTCCACCGTGGATAAACAAACGCGCGCATTTGACGCATTTGCGCTTAAAATGAGTTTAACCGTCGATTTTCCGGTGTATATAATAAAGGTCAGCTCGTCTTTGTTCACTTGCGAGATGCGGTTGATTTTTCCGCCGACGAGAAGGTTGTTCAACTCGATTGTGCTGCGGCGGATATGAAAAGCGTCCTGTGGCATAGTTGCCCTCCCCGTTTTTATCAAAGAGTATTCTTCCCTCCTCGAATTTTGTCGAAAAGCATTGACGGGAATACTCCTTTTCTTAAATTATACTCCAAAAAACGGAAATTGTAAATAAAAACAATGAAAAAACGCTTTATTTTCTTTGATAAATATGATAAAATGTAATGAGCAAAACCGAAAACGTAGTTTTCCGTCTTGCCAAAAAATAAAAAAAATAAAAATTGCAATATAGCAGGAGAAAAAGTATTATGAAGTACACCACCAAAGCCAGCGAAAAAAGCACGGTAAAAATCACGCTTAAATTCGACGCGGAAGAATTCAAAGCAGCGCAAACGAAAGCGTACCTTAAAACGAGAAACAAGTTCACGGTAAACGGTTTCCGTAAAGGTAAAGCGCCCAAGAACGTTATTGAAAACGTTTACGGCAAAGGCGTATTCTACGAAGACGCGCTCAATATTCTTTTCGGCGACAACTACGGCACGGTTATCGAAAAGTGCGAAAAGAAATTCACGGTTGTTGGCGACCCTGACGTTTCCGTGGAAGATTTCACGGAAGAAGGCGTAACGCTCGCGGCGATTGTACCCGTTAAACCCGAGGTAAAAATTTCCTCCTACAAGGGTATGAAAATTAAGGAAATCGCGTATACTGTTAAAGACGAAGAAGTGGATGCGGAAATCAACCGTTTGCTCGACAGAAACGCACGCAAAGTGCCCGTTGCTGACAGAGCGGCTCAAAACGGCGACATCGCAAACATCGATTTCGTTGGCAGCGTTGACGGCGTAAAATTCGACGGCGGCGAAGCGGAAGGCTTTGATTTGACGCTTGGCAGCGGTCAATTTATCCCTGGTTTTGAAGACCAAGTAGTTGGTATGAACATCGGCGAAAAGAAGGACGTAAACGTAACCTTCCCCGAAAACTACCAAGCGGAAAACTTGAAAGGCAAAGCGGCGGTGTTCGCTGTTACGCTTAACAGCTTGCAAGCAAAAGAACTTCCCGAACTCAATGATGAATTCATCAAAGACGCAACGGGCAGCGAAAGCGTAGAAGCTTACAAGGCAAAGACGAAGGAAAGATTGCAACAACAAGCGGATAGACGTGCAAACGACGCAACGGAAAACAGCATTTTGGAAGCAATCGCTCAAAACACGGAAGTAGTTATTCCCCAAGCGATGATTGATAGAGAAATCGACACCCTTTTGCAAAAGTTCGAATATCAACTTATGTACCAAGGCTTGAAACTTGCGGACTATCTCGACTTCCTCAAAGTTACGGAAGCTGATTTTAGAAAGAACTACGAAGCGCAAGCTGAAAAGAACGTGAAGAGCCAACTTATCATTTCGCAAATCATCAAAGACGAAGCGATTGACGCAACGGAAGAAGAAGTTGACGCGAAGATTGCAGAACAAGCAAAATCGGTCGAAAAGGACGCTGCGGAATACAAGAAGGGTATGGACCCTCGTCAATTCGACTATATCCGCAACGACATCGTTATCACCAAGCTTTTCAACTTCTTGAAAGAAAACAACGAAATGTATCAAGAATAAGCTTAACGCTTATCAACAAAAACAAGGAAACGGATTATGGAAACGAAAAACGTATTGGTTCCCTACGTCGTAGAACGCACCTCTTCGGGCGAACGCACGTATGATTTGTATTCGAGATTGCTCGACGATAGAATTATCTTTTTAAGCGGTGAAATCAACGACGCCGTGGCAAACACCGTCGTTGCGCAGCTTATCTACCTTGAAGGGAAAGACCCTACGAAAGATATTAGTTTGTATATCAACTCCCCCGGCGGCTCGGTATCCGCAGGTATGGCGATTTACGATACGATGAACTATATCAAATGCGACGTATCCACCATTTGCGTTGGTTTGGCGGCGTCTATGGGCGCGTTCTTGCTTTCCAGCGGCGCACGTGGTAAGCGTTATGCGTTGCCCAACTCCGAGATTATGATTCATCAACCTCTCGGCGGCGCGCAAGGTCAAGCAAGCGATATTAAAATTCAAGCGGAACACATCCTTCGCACGAAAGCGAAACTCAACCGAATCCTTGCGGAGAACTCGGGCAGAGATATTGCTACCATCGAAAGAGATACCGACAGAGATAACTATATGTCGGCGGAAGAGGCTCGCGCATACGGGCTCATCGACAGAGTGTTCGTAAGAAGATAATCCACGAAAAAGCATAGACGAACGCGCAAAACCTTCCACTATCGGGGTTTTGCGCGCTATCTTTTTATGGCAGTTTATAATTGAGAAAAAGCTGATTAAAAGGCTTGATATCAGGGTATAAATAGGCAAACGGCGCAGGCACAATTTTACGCGCGTGCGTCATACTTTGAATAGTAAGATTGATTACGGAGTTATTATCAATGGCAAACAAAAACCAACATTGTTCCTTTTGCGGAAAACCCAAAGAAGAAACCCGCCGCTTGATTACCGGCCCTGACGGGGCGTGTATTTGCGACGAGTGCGTAGATATTTGCAAATCTATGGTGGAAGAGTGGGAAAACGAAAAGGAAGAACAAAAGGACGTTCCCTTAAAAAAACCTGCGGAAATCAAGGCGGAGCTTGACAAATATATCGTTGGGCAAGACAAGGCAAAACGCGTGCTTTCCGTGGCGGTGTATAACCACTATAAGCGTATTAACGCCCTTGCAGGCGCGAAAAAGGACGACGACGGCGTAGAGATTGAAAAGAGCAACGTGCTCTTGTTAGGCCCTACGGGTAGCGGTAAAACGTTGCTTGCAAAAACGCTTGCGAAAATTCTTAACGTGCCCTTTGCCTCTTCGGACGCAACGAGGCTCACCGAGGCTGGCTACGTAGGCGAGGACGTGGAAAATATCGTTTTGAAACTTATCCAAAACGCCGATTACGACGTGGCGCGCGCGCAAAGGGGCATTATCTATATCGACGAAATCGACAAAATTTCCCGTAAAGGCGAAAACGTGTCGATTACGCGCGACGTTTCGGGCGAGGGCGT
>JAZRSE010000152.1:0-9692 GCA_045651305.1 Candidatus Scatosoma sp.
GTTATGAAAGACCGTTTGAAAATGTCTGCCGAGGGCGTTATCACGGTGGCGGCTGCCGTTACGGGCAATTACGTGATTAACGAGCCCGTCGTAGAGGCGCACGGCTTTGTGTTTACGGAAAGCACGGCAACGGAAGAGGAAATCCGTATGCTTGCGCAAAAGGCGGTGCAAAGCTATAACTACGCCAACGGAAACAAGGACGAGCTTGCCTCGTTTGTGAAGAAATCGTTGAAGAACTATTTTTATAAAAAGACCAAGCAATCGCCCTTGATTGTGGTGTCTGTTTTGGAAGTATAAACAAAGGAAAATTATGGAATATACCACGTCGCTTGTACAACTGAATATTGATAAGAAATTGCAGGAAAAACGCCGTTTGGCGCTTGCAAACGGCGTGCCTGTTGCGGACGACGAAACGTTGCAGTTTTTGCTCGTGACGCTTGGTATGGCCAAGCCTCTCCGCATCTTGGAAATCGGCTCGGCAGTAGGGCTTTCAGGCGTTGCTATGTTGCAAGCCTGTCCCACCGCCACGCTTACGACGATGGAGCTGGACGAGGAAAGGTATGTAGAGGCGAAAAAGAATTTTGCGGAGTTTGGCGTAGCGGATAGAGTAAACGCGCTCCTTGGCGACGCAGGCGAAATTTTGGCGATGATGGACGGGCAGTTCGATTTTGTCTTTTTGGACGGGCCGAAAGCGCAATACGAGAAATACCTGTTTGATTTGAAACGATTGATGAAAAAGGGCGCGACGTTGTTTGCCGACGACGTGTTGTTGTTCGGTTGGGTAAGCGGTGAGGAAGAAACGCCGCAAAAACGTCGTTCAATTGTCGAAAAAATCCGTTCGTACCTTTCCGTTATTACGGGGGATACCGATTTTATTACCTCCGTTATCAACGTGGGCGACGGCGTGGCTTTATCCGTGTATAAAGGGAAATAATACCTACAAGAGAGAAAGGATATGAAGGTAGAATTGTTAGCCCCTGCGGGCAATTATGAAAAATTAAAAACCGCGCTTCATTTCGGCGCGGACGCGGCGTACTTGGGCGGAAAACACTTTTCCCTGCGTACGTTTGCGGATAATTTTACCATTGAAGAACTTTCTTCGGCGGTAAAATTCGTACACGAGCTTGGTAAGAAAATATACGTTACGGCAAACATCTACGCGCGCAACGGGGATTTTGCTATGCTTGCCGATTATTTTCAAACTTTGCAAAATATCGGCGTAGACGGGGCGATTATCAGCGACCCTGGCGTAGTGTATATTGCGAAAAAATCTGCGCCTAAATTGGCAATTCACCTTTCCACGCAAGCCAACACCACCAATAAATACGCCGTTAAATTTTGGGCGGAACAGGGCGTATCACGCGTGATTTTGGCAAGAGAACTTTCCATTGCCGAGATTAAGGAAATTCACGATTTCAACCCCGAAACGGAAATAGAAACGTTCGTACACGGGGCAATGTGCATATCGTATAGCGGCAGATGTTTGCTTTCCGATTATTTGGACGGACGTTCCTCCAATCGCGGCGCGTGCGTGCAGTCTTGCCGTTGGCGGTACGAAGTGCGTGCGCTCAACGCCACGAACGGTCAATCGGAGTGGTTGCCGATAGAGCAGGACGAACGGGGCACGTTTATTTTTAATAGCAAAGATTTGAATATGCTCTCGCGCATAAAGGAACTCGAAGAGGCAGGCGTTTCCTCGTTTAAGATTGAGGGGCGTATGAAGAGCGGTTATTACTTGGCTACGGTAATCAACGCCTATCGCCGCGCGATGAACGGGGAGGATTTGGCGGTTAGCGCAAGCGAGCTAATGAAAGTGGCGCACCGTGATTATACGCAGGCGTATGCGGACGGAAACAACACGCAAACGGTGAATTACGACGACAGCCAATCGAAGGGAGAATACGTGTATATTGCCGACGTAATGGGCGGCGAAGAGGGGGTTGCCTACGTACAAATGCGCAACCGTTTCAAGCAAGGCGACGTATTAGAGGTGCTTTCCCCCGACAACAATTTTGCAAAGCCGTTCACGGTGGAAACCATCGTAGATTCCAAGGGCGAAAGAACGGACGATGCGAAACTCGTACAAGAGAAATATACGATTAACTGCCCATACCAATTAAAAGAGGGCGATTACCTTCGTCGTAAGGTGTAAGAGGATGGTTATGAAGAAAAAAATACTATTGATAGCAACGGGCGGTACGATAGCCTCGCAAGTGGGCGACGTAGGGCTTGTCCCTGGGCTTGGCGCAAGTAAAATGCTTTCCTGCGTGCCTGAAATTTTCGATTACTGCGACGTGGATGCGGTGCAACCGTATAATATTGATAGCACCAACGTTACCCCCTCGCATTGGTTGACGCTTGCGGAAACAATCCGTACGCATTACGATAATTACGACGGGTTCGTGGTATGCCACGGCACGGATACGATGTCGTACACGGCGGCTATGCTTTCCTATTTGATACAGCACTCGCCCAAGCCTATCGTTTTGACGGGCTCGCAACAGCCGATTGATAAAGAGGATACGGACGGAAGAATAAATCTCCGCGACAGCTTTTTGTACGCCTCGTCGAATAAGGCAAGCGACGTGGTTATCGTTTTCCAAGGCAAGATAATAGCAGGTACGCGCGCAAAAAAAGTTCGCACGAAGAGTTTTAATGCGTTTACGAGTGTGGATTTGCCCAATTTAGGCGTAATCCGTGACGGAAAGATAATCCAATACATTACCAAGGAAAAGGCGGAAAAACCCGAGTTTTACACCTCGATAAATGAAAAGGTGGCGCTTTTGACGCTCACGCCTGGGCTTGGCAGCGAAATTTTGGACGCGTATTTCCAATACAACGATGCGGTGGTGGTGTCCGGCTACGGCACGGGCGGTATTCCCGAGGGCGAATATTACGGCTTTTACGACGTAATTAGCAGTTGGGAGCGCAAGGGCAAAACGCTTGTCGTAACCACGCAGGTACAACAAGAGGGTAGCGATATGGACGTTTACCGCGTAGGTAGGGGCTGGAAAAACCGTTTCGATTTGCTTGAAAGCTATTCGATGACGTACGAGAGTATCATCACGAAATTGATGTGGATATTAGGTCAAACGAAAAAGGACGACGAAATTCGCAAAATGTTTTACCAAACGGTGAATTACGATTTGGTGGATTAAGGAGAAATTATGGAAAAAGAACAATTACAAAAATACGCAAGATTGCTTGCGAGAATTGGCTTGAACGTTCAAAAAGGTCAATCGGTGTTTATCGGCGCGGAGCTCGACCAACCGGAATTTGTTACAATGGTGGTGGAAGAGTGCTACAAAGCAGGCGCAGGCGAGGTGTACGTAGAGTGGGCGCACCAAGCGGTGGACAAGCTTTCTTCGCACTATCAAACGCTTGAAAATATGTCTACGTTAAAGCCTTGGGCAAAGGCGAAGTGGGAATATAAGGCGCAAAACTACGCTTGTAGATTGTTTATCGAATCGGAAGACCCCGACGGTATGAACGGCGTAGACCAAGAAAAAATGAGCGCCGTTCGCCGTGCAATTTTCCCGCAGGTAAAGCCGTATAGATTGGCTCTTGAAAACCGTCACCAATGGTGTATTGCCGCCGTACCTGGTAAGGCGTGGGCGAAAAAGGTGTTCCCCAATCTCCCCGAAACGGAGGCAATGGAGAAGATGTGGAAACTCATTTTGCACACCTCTCGCGCGGACGGGGAAGACCCTGTTTTGGCTTGGGAACAACATAACGCGGCTTTGGACGCGCGTTGCAACTATTTGAACAACCTTGGCTTGAAGTATTTGGAATATAAGAGCGCAAACGGCACCGATTTTACCGTAGAACTCAACGAAGAGGGTATTTTTTGCGGCGGCAACGAAAAGACGCTCGACGGCAAGGTATTTAACCCCAATATCCCCACGGAAGAGGTGTTCACTTCTCCTATTGCAGGCAAAGCGGAGGGGATTGTATATTCGACGAAACCCCTTTCGTATATGGGGGAACTTATCGACAATTTCTCCTTGCGTTTCGAAAACGGCAAAGTCGTTGAGGCAAAAGCGGAAAAGGGTGAAGAGCTCTTAAAACAAATGGTGTCTATGGACGAGGGCGCAGGTAAGCTTGGCGAGTGCGCGTTGATTCCCTATTCTTCGCCCATTAGCGAAAGCGGCGTGCTTTTCTATAACACCCTTTTCGACGAAAACGCAAGCTGCCATTTCGCCGTTGGCTTTGGCTTTAACGAGTGTTTGAAAGGTTATGAAAATTACACGGATGAAGAGTGTAAAAAACGCGGTATTAACGAGAGTATGATACACGTAGATTTTATGATTGGTTCTAAGGATATGTCCATCGTCGGTATTACGAAGACGGGGGAAAGAGTGCAAATTTTCCAAGACGGTAATTGGGCTTTTGAAATTTAACAGAGGGCAAACAAATGACGAAAATAGATATTTTTTCAGGCTTTTTAGGCGCAGGCAAAACCACTTTGATTAAGAAACTTATCAAAGAGGCGTATGCAGGCGAAAAGGTCGTTTTGATTGAAAACGAGTTTGGTGAAATCGGTATTGACGGCGGTTTCTTGAAAGAGGCAGGCATCAATATTACGGAAATGAATTCGGGCTGCATTTGTTGCTCGCTCGTGGGCGATTTTGCTAAGGCGTTAAAACAGGTTTCCGCGCGTTACGCACCCGATAGAATTATTATCGAGCCGTCGGGCGTGGGCAAGCTTTCCGACGTAATTAAGGCGGCGGCAAGCGCAAAAATCGAGGACGCGAAACTCAACGTATTTTGCACGGTTGTCGACGCGACGAAATGCAAAATGTATATGAAGAACTTTGGCGAGTTCTTCCTCGACCAAGTGGAAAACGCAAGCTGTATTATTCTTTCGCATACGGGCAAAGCGACGGAAGAAAAACTTGCTACGGCGGTGTCGTTGTTGCGTGAAAAAAATGCGCAGGCAACGCTTGTTACGGCGGATTGGGATAGCTTGGACGGCAACGATATTTTAGCGGCAATGGAACAGGAAAATTCTTTGAAAACGGAATTGGAACGCCTTGCCCGTGAAGTGCATCACCACCACGAACACCATAAGCACGTATGCAACGACCCTAATTGCGATTGTCATGAGCATCACGAACACCACGAACACCACGAGCATCACGAGCACCATAAGCACGTATGTAACGACCCTAATTGCGATTGCCACGAGCATCACGAACACCACGAACACCACGAACATCACGGACATCATCACGCAGACGAAGTGTTTACAAGTTGGGGTAAAGAAACGACGAGAAAGTATACCATGGACGAGGTGAAGGCTATTTTACAAGAACTTGCCAATGAAGAAAAATACGGCGTGGTATTGCGTGCGAAAGGGATTGTTGCAGGGGAAAATAATTGGGTGCATTTCGATTACGTGCCCGGGGACGTGGACGTCCGCGAGGGCGGCGCGTCGGTTATCGGCAGACTTTGCGTTATCGGTTGCAACTTAAACGAAGAGGCTTTGCAAACGCTTTTCAAATTATAAATAAGGGAATAAAGGATTATGAAAGGAAAATTACCTGCGGAAACGCCCGTCTATCTCTTTTTGGGTTTTTTAGAATCGGGCAAAACGAAATTTATACAAGAAACGTTGGAAGACCCTCGTTTTTCTAATGGCGAAAAAACGCTCTTGCTTGTAATGGAAGAGGGGGAAGAGGACTACGAAACGATTAAATTCGCCGATGCGGAAAACGTTGATTTGGTGGTTATTGAAGACAAATCGCAGCTTACGGAAGAGTATTTGACGCAGTTGCAGCTTAAATACGGCAGCGATAGAATCGTTGTGGAATATAACGGCACGTGGTTGTTGGAAGATTTCTTTGCGGCAATGCCCGAGGGTTGGATGATTAACCAAATGATGACGTTTTTCGATTCCAACACCTTCTTGAATTACAACGCCAATATGCGTCAATTCACGTTTGATAAAATTCAAAATACGCAGCTTGTCGTGTTCAACCGTTTTGAGGATAGTATGGACAAAATGGCGTTCCATAAAGTTGTACGTGGGATTACCCGTCAATGCGATATCGTGTACGAGCATACGGACGGCAAAGCGGATTTCGACGATATAGAAGACCCGTTGCCCTTCGATATCAATGCGCCCGTGATTGAGATAGAGGATAGGGATTACGCGTTCTTCTATCGTGATTTGACGGAAAATATGGAGGCGTATATCGGCAAGACGGTGAAATTCAAGGGGATTGTCGCTACGGATAAACGTTTGGCGGCAACCGATATCGTGGTGGGCAGACACGTAATGACGTGTTGCGCGGACGATATTCAATATTGCGGTTTGGCGTGCGTATTGCCTTATGAAATGCAGCTTGAAACGCGCGATTGGGTTTGCGTAACGGCGAAAATTCAATTCCAAAAACACCGTATCTATAAGGGGAAAGGCCCTGTATTGGTTGCGGAAAAAGCGGTGGTTTGTCAACCGCCCGAAGAGGCTTTGGCTACCTTCTATTAAGAGAAAAAACAGGTTTGCAAGTTTGCAAACCTGTTTTTGTTATTCGCAAAAATAAAACCGCTCGTTTTTCGAGCGGTTTTATAATTCAATATTCTCTCTTATACAATGCCGTGTGCCATCATTGCTTCGGCTACCTTTTCAAAGCCTGCAATGTTTGCGCCCATTACGTAGTTGCCTTCAAAGCCATAACGCTTTGCCGCGCTTTCGATGTTATGATAGATGTTAATCATAATCGTTTTCAACTTCGCGTCAACTTCTTCTGCCGCCCAGAACAATCTGCCCGACGATTGCGCCATTTCAAGTGCGGAGGTAGCTACCCCGCCTGCGTTAGCCGCTTTTGCAGGGAGATATACAACGTTCTTTGCGCTTTGGAATACGTCGATAGCGTCGAGGGTAGAGGGCATATTTGCGCCTTCCGCAACGTATTTCACGCCGTTTGCAACAAGTGCCGCTGCGCTTTCGCCGTCGATTTCGTTTTGCGTTGCGCAAGGAAGAGCAACGTCGCAAGGAATCGTCCAAATGCCTTTGCAACCTTCTACGTATTTCGAACCGGGCACTCTTGCCGCGTATTCTTTGATACGTGCGCGTTCTACTTCTTTGATTTGCTTAACAACGTCAAGTTGAATACCGTTGGGGTCGTAAATGTAGCCGTTGGAATCGTACATAGCCACTACTTTCGCGCCGAGTTCTTGCGCTTTTTGGCAAGCGTAGATAGCTACGTTGCCGCTACCCGAAACGATAGTGGTTTTGCCTTCGAAGGAATCGCCGCGCATACGCATAGCTTCCGCCGTAATATATACAAGACCAAAGCCCGTTGCCTCTTTTCTTACGAGCGAACCGCCGTAGGAAAGTCCGCGGCCCGTAAGTACGCCTACGTGTTCGTCACGGATACGCTTGTATTGACCGAAGAGGTAGCCAACTTCTCTTGCGCCTACGCCAATGTCGCCTGCGGGAACGTCCGTATCCGCGCCAATGTGACGGAAGAGTTCCGTCATAAAGCTTTGGCAGAACGCCATAATTTCTCTATCCGATTTGCCTTTGGGGTCGAAGTCGGAGCCGCCTTTGCCGCCGCCGATAGGAAGACCGGTAAGGCTGTTTTTCAAAATTTGTTCCAACCCAAGGAATTTGATAACGGAAAGGTTAACGGAGGGGTGGAAACGAAGACCGCCCTTGTAAGGGCCGATTGCGCTGTTGAATTGTACACGATAGCCTTTGTTTACGTGTACGTTGCCGTTGTCGTCTACCCAAGGCACGCGGAATAAGATGGTGCGTTCAGGTTCGGTAAAACGTTCCAAAAGCGCCGCTTTTTCATATTCGGGGTGCGCGTTGATAACGGGCTCTAACGTGAGCAAAATTTCCGTTGCGGCTTGGTGAAACTCTTTTTCACCGGGGTTGCGAGCTTTCAAATCGTCTAAAACTCTTTGTACGTATGACATAATTTTTCTCCTTCGAAAAAATAGATTTCAAATAGCATATCAATCGAAATTTTTGATACAATAATATCTTATCACTTTTCTCTTCAATTTGCAACGATTTGACAGGCAAAAAACGCAAAAATATAAAAAATATTTTTATTTTTTCTCTTAAAAAAGCAATAAAATAAGTTTTTGTTATGATATATATAAGCGCAGGTTATACCAGCCGTTCAAAAAACAAGTTTTTCTCACCCAACCCAAAACGTTTGATTTTTTTAACGAAAGGGTGTATAATATATAAAAAGCGCTTCTATAGTTAAATGGATATAACAAGCCCCTCCTAAGGGATTGCTCTATCCACCAAAGTGAGCAATATTCAAAGAAAAATCAACAAAAACGCCCCATTTTTGAAGATGTTTTCAAAATAAGTATAAAAATAGGTATAAAATCTCAAAAATTCAATAATTATGTTTCCGTAGCGTAACGGGATAACGCAGCTGCCTCCTAAGCCGCCGATGTGGGTTCGAGTCCCGCCGGGAACACCAATAGCGTATAGAGGATACAACTCTATGCGCTTTTTGCTTTCAAAACGTACGTGCAAAATTGCCCGAATTTCAAAAGATATAATTAAAGACGAGTAAATACTCGAATACATAAAAGACGGCTGTTTTTGGCAAATTTTTCTTATAAACTAAAATTAAATAGACAAACCCAATATATACTCGCAAAAATTATTGATAAATAAAAGTTTTGCGAGTATAATAGAGTAAACTCAAAAGATTATATAAACTGAAACGACCAAATATATCGCGCTGATTCTTTACCATTACCGGTAGATCTTGCACTGCAAGAACAAAATAAAAAATGTGCAGATACTGAAAAGATAAATTTATATGATTTGCGTCCAAGTCAGACATTAACAAAGGAGAAAGAAATTGAGTATAAAATCTAAATTTTTAAGAGAATTTATTAAAGAAATACAGTACAATAATCGAAATCCTAAAGACAAAAAAGCTTTAGAGCAGTTGGATGATATAGCCACGAATCCAGAGATTCTTATAGATATAAATACAAGTCTATATCGATGTAGAATTGTTTCGGATGAGGGTAAGATTAACAAGGAGAAGGGGTTTTATGGCTATAACGCAAAAGATAGCTTTATTCCACCTGTGGAACAAACTAAGGATTTGAGGGCTAATTATAGATATATACCATATTTGTATTGTGCTAATCATCCATATATAGCATTGGTGGAAATACGTCCACGTATAGGGTCTTTGGTAAGTGTGGCGACGCTTGTAAATGATGAACCAATTAGATTGTTAGATTTTACTATTCAAAACAAACCATCCAAAATGTCTGAAGCAAAGAAAAATCTTTTTTTGGATTTATCGACTTTATTTTCAAAACCTGTTACAAGTGATGATGACATACTTGATTATATACCAACCCAATTTATAGCAGAGTATGCCAAAAATATAGGGTATGATGGGATAGCCTTTTCAAGTTCATTGACACCAGATGTTAATAAAAACAATCCGGATCGGTATAACATTGTTGTTTTTAATTATCATAAATGTAGAGTGATTAAATCGAATGTAGTTAAAATTATAAATATCAATATTGAGAGTATAAAGTTGGATGATGATACAGTTCAATTAAATACGCAAAGCTTTATTGGAGAACAATTAGATAAAATTTTAGGTATATAAAATGAATATATAGTAAGCAAATGAAAGAGGGGGTGCCATCCAAACAAGTTGATTGGACTTGCTTGGAAACACGCC
>JAZRSE010000153.1:0-5543 GCA_045651305.1 Candidatus Scatosoma sp.
AGCACGCTATCAAGCAGCGCGGAAAGGGGGATAAGCATCGCGCTAAACGTGACGGGTATGGTAAGATATAAAATTTGCCGTTTCGACGCCTTGCCGCCCGTCTGTTGCAACTGCTCGCCCCTTTCCCTTTTACGCTTATAAAAAAACACCATTACAAGCAACGCCGCAAGCTCGGATATAGACACGGCGAGCAGTAAAAATACCACCGCCTTTTCCACCTCGCCACGGAATAGATAGGCAAAGAGCAACCCTGCGCCCACCTTGACTACCTGCTCCGTCACCTCCGTCGCCGCCGTTGGGAACATATTGTTCCGTCCTTGGAAATACCCACGGAAAACGGAGATTGCCGAAACGAGCAACACGGACGGCGCAAGCGCGTAATAGCCTGCCGTCACCTCGCCGCTACCCTGCGCCGCGCTTAAAAAGGGGGCAATCACGCACATAAGCAACGTGCCTGCGCCGCCGATAAACAAAAATAGGCGCATTGCCGTCTTAAAAATCGGCTCGGCGTCCTGTCCTTTCCCTATCCTTTCCGCCGTTAATTTGGCAATGGACGAGGGTATGCCCGTGGCGGAGATTGTCAAAAGCAAACAATAGACGGGATACACCATTTGATAAAGACCTATCCCGTGGCCGCCGATAAGATTGGTGAGCGGAATACGATAGAGCGCACCCACGATTTTAGCAATAAATCCGCCTGCGGCGATAATTGCCGCGCCTTTGATAAAGCCTTTGCCCTTGTTTTTCTTCTCCACGCTTTCCGCCATTTATCTGCCCCCTTTCACCACTTTACGCATACAGTTTGGGGGGATAACGCCCTTTTTATGAGTTTTTAAAAGCAAAAAACCGCAAGGGAACGCCCCTTGCGGTTTTATATTTCGCATTTTTATTCTTCCACGTCCTCGTCCGTTTCTTCCTCTTCGTCGACGTAGACCTCTTCGCCTGCCGTCACGATTACCGAACCGATTTTGTTAAGTATATCTATCTTGCCATAACCCGTTTCCGAGCTGGTTGCAATCAAGTTCTCCACGCCAAGATACAAATCGGCGGCAATCGCCTTGATATGTTCTTTTAATTTCATCCGCGAGAGCTTGTCCGCCTTGGTCAAAACGACGGTGAACGGCAAAGTGTGGTAGTGCAAAAACTCCATCATTTGCACGTCGTCCGCAGTCGGGTCGTGCCGTGCGTCCACGAGCATAAACACGTGCGCGATTTCTTCCTTTTCGCGGAAGAACGCGTCGAGCGTCTTTGCCCATTTCTCCTTTTCGCCCTTGGAAACCCTTGCAAAGCCGTAGCCGGGCAAATCGGCAAGGATAAATTCGCCAAAATCGAAATAGTTTACAAGCCTCGTACGCCCCGGCTCGCTACTCGTTTTCGCAAGTTTTTTGCGATTGGCAAGCATATTGATAAACGAGCTTTTCCCTACGTTCGACTTACCGCAAACGGCAATCATCGGTTTTTGCGGCTTGATAAATTGTTCCGCGCGCGCCGCCGACGTAATAAACGTTGCGTTTTTAATCACAAGCGACGCCTGTTTTTCTTTCACCTCGTACATACCTGCCTCCTTTTCTTATTTTTCACAACGCACGTCGCCCGTTACACGGCTGGAAACCGCGCTCGCACGGGACGCGCCCATCTTCTTTTCTTTATCGCACATCGAAAGCGCAAACACTTCGTCTACGTTCTCCACCGCCACGAAACGGATTTCTTTTTTCACCACTTCGGGGATTTCCTCCAAGTCCTTTTCGTTGCCCTTGGGGATAATCACCGTGGTAATACCAACCCGTCTTGCCGCAAGCGATTTTTCTTTTAAGCCGCCAATAGGCAACACTTTGCCGCGCAAGGTGATTTCGCCCGTCATCGCCACGTCGCCACGCACCTTTTTGCCCGTAAACGCCGACAACATCGCCGTTGCCATGGTAATACCCGCACTCGGCCCGTCCTTAGGCGTTGCGCCCTCGGGTACGTGTACGTGTAAATCCCTTTCGGTAAACGCCTCTTTGGCAATCCCGTATTCTTCCGCGTGCGCGCGGATATACGAAAGCGCCGCTTGGGCGGATTCCTTCATCACTTCGCCAAGCTTGCCCGTCAAACGAAGTTCCCCTTTTCCAGGCATCGTCGTCGCCTCTACGGTAAGCGTCGTGCCGCCAACCGCCGTCCAAGCAAGCCCGTTTACCGCGCCCACCTGCGCCGTCAACACCGCCTCGTCAAGCGTGAAACGGGGCGCGCCGAGCATATCCACCACTTTCTCTTTCGTCAATTTTATCTTGGGCGTACGCTTGTTTTTTGCGTGTTTAACCGCTATTTTACGGCATATCCCCCCAACCGTGCGTTCTAAACTACGCACGCCTGCCTCACGGGTGTATCCCTCGATAACAAAGCGCAACACGTCCAAAGGAAAATCGGCGTGCTTGTCCAAAAGCCCGTTCGCCTTTAATTGCTTGGGCACGAGATAACGCTTGGCAATCTCCACCTTTTCTTCTAAGGTATAACCCGAAAGCTCGATAATTTCCATTCTATCGCGCAAAGGCGCAGGGATAGTTTCCAACGAGTTCGCCGTCGTGATAAACATAACCTTGCTTAAATCGTACGGCGCTTCCAAATATCTATCACGGAACGTGCCGTTTTGTTCGGGGTCTAACGCCTCCAAGAGCGCCGCGGCAGGGTCGCCGTGCATATCCGCCGTAATCTTGTCGATTTCGTCAAGCAGGAACACGGGGTTAATCGAGCCTGCGTTTTTCATACCGTACAAAATACGCCCCGGCATTGCGCCGATATAGGTACGTCTATGCCCACGAATTTCCGCCTCGTCACGCACACCGCCAAGGCTCATCCGCACGAATTTTCTACCCAAAGCGCGCGCAATCGAGCTTGCAATACTCGTTTTACCCACGCCAGGAGGGCCTACAAAACACAAAATAGGCGCTTTCATACTCTTCGTGAGTTTCAATACGGCAAGATATTCGGTGATGCGTTCTTTGATTTTTTCAAGCCCGTAATGGTCGCTATCCAAAACCTTAATGCAATCCTCCAACTTCTCGGTGTCCGTCGTTTCCTCCACCCAAGGCAGGGACAAAACCTGCTCCAAATACCCCGAAATTACGTTATATTCGGGCGAAGAGGGCTGCATTTTTTCCATACGGTCCACTTCTTTGAGGCATTTTTCCTGCAAATCCTCGGGCAAACCTTTCGCCTTGATTTTTTCACGGAATTCGTCCTCTTCCTTGCCGTCGTCACCAAGCTCGGTGTGAATTGCCTTCACCTGTTCGCGCAAGAAAAATTCCTTTTGCGATTTGTCAATGCTTTGACGTACCGCGCCTGCTATCTTCTTTTCGATTTTGGAAATTTCCAGCTCGTCGTTTAAGCAACGCTCAAACAACTTCAAACGCTCTATAACGTTCCCCTCTTCCAAGCTTTGTTGCTTGATTTCAAGGCGCACGCGCATAGCGGAAATCGCCACGTTGATATACTCGTCCGCGTCACGACAGCTTTCCAATTTCAAAGCGATTTCTTTGGGGAGTTTCCCGTCCACGCCCAAAACGTCTTTCACGAGCGATTTTGCCGTGCGGAAATACGCCTCTTCCAAAACCTCGTCGCCGTGCACCGCTTTCATCTCGTCGCAAACGGCGTAGAAATAACCGCTTTCTATGCCGATTTCACGGGTTTTTGCACGGTAAAGCCCCTCGCACAACACGCGCATAGCGCCGCCAGGGAGTTGCGATACTTGTTTAATTTTCGCCACGCACCCAACCGTGTACACGTCTTGGGCGGAAATTTCGTCCTTTTCCGTCACCTTTTGGGAGCATATCATCACCAATTTATCTTCCGTTGCCTGCGCGCGGTTTACCGCGTTCAAGGTCATCTCTCTTCCTACCTCGAAAATGATATTCGTGTTAGGAAAAGCCACCTTCCCACGCAAGGGGATTACAGGCAAAAGATTGGTTCTTTTTACGTTGTCCATCATATAACTTTCCATACTCTATATTATCACCTAAAAGACCGCTTTTCTCTCGTTACCTATCCGTGTCAAAGCTGTCTATCATATCCAAAAATTCCTCAAAACGGTATAAGTCCTCGGGGGAATAATAGTCGATGTAAATTCTGCCCTTTTTATCGTTACCAATCAGCGAAACTTTGGTGCGGAATACGCCGCGCATACGTTCTACGAACGCTTTTAACTGCTCGCTCTTTGCCGCCGCCTTGGCTTGGTTTTCCTGTTGCAGCACCTCGGGCGGCGTTAAAAACGCCTTTACCGCGCGTTCCATTTCACGCACGGAATATTCCCTTTTTATCGCCTCTTCCGCAAAGGAATACTGCTTGTCCTGCGGAACACGCACCAATGCGCGCGCGTGCCCTGCGGAGAGTTTACCGCTTTCCACAAGCCCCAAAACCTCGGGGGAAAGGGTTAAAAGGCGCAAGGTGTTGGCTACGGCAGGACGGGAAACGCCGACAAGCGAGGCTACGTCGTCTTGCGTTAAATCGCAATCGGTAACCAAGCGTTTCATCAAATACGCCTCTTCCAAAGCAGGCAAATTTTCACTTTTTAAGCGTTCGATAAGCGAAAAGACTTCCGCGTTCTTCCCCGAAAAGCTATACACGCGCACGTCCACGTGCGTTGCTCCCGAGAATCTCGCCGCGTAAAAATCCTTGTCCGCCGCCAAAAGCCGCAACCTGCCCCCGTCCGTTTCGTTGACGGCGAATACGGGCGTGCCGTTTAATAAAAAGTACCCCGCGCGCGTTTTCAAATCCTTTTTATCCCACGTATCTATCGTCGTTTCCGCGTCGATAAGCGATAAGGGGACTTTCCGCATTTCAAAGCGTACGTCCAACGTCTTTTTTGCCTTTGCTCGTTTCATTTTCCTTGCTCCTTGTAACAAACAGAGCTGCTTTTCGGCAGCTCCGTTGATTGCATTTTAACGATTATTCTTCCGTTTTTTCGTCCGCAGTTTCGTTTGCGTTTTCGTTTGCAGGCGTTTCGCTTTGCTCTACGATATGCTCCGCGGTGGGGGTGGTTGCCGTTCTAAACGGGTTGCTTTGGTGCATACCCTCGCGCGAATCCATAAACGCGATAACCTCTTTATAGCTTGCGCCTTTCATAAGCATCGAAACTTCTTCCGTGTAGATGGTTTCCTTTTCCACAAGCACACGGGACATATTGTCCATAACCGAACGGTTTTCTTTCAAAAGCTTGGTTGCGCGGGCGTGCGCCTCGGTAATCAATCTTCTAATTTCGCTATCAATCGTCGCCGCCGTTTCTTGCGAGTATCCGCCGCGGCTTTGGTTGCCGTATTCCATACCCATAAACACGGGTTGATCGGAATCGTACGCCACAAGTCCGAGCTTTTCACTCATACCCCATTGCGTTACCATACGTCTTGCGATATCGCTCACGTGTTGCAAATCTGCGCTTGCGCCCGTCGTGATATCTTGAATGACAAGTTCTTCCGCAACTCTGCCGCCGAGCGACATGCAGATATTGTCGACAAGTTTATTATACGATACGTCGTTGTCGTCCGTTTCAGGGCGAGTCATCGTGTACCCTG
>JAZRSE010000154.1:0-1617 GCA_045651305.1 Candidatus Scatosoma sp.
GATAAAGTGGAAAGCTTTATCAAGAACGTGGGCGATTATTATCGTGAAAAAATCGGTTACGACGCGTCTTTCTACGTGGCGGAAATCGCCGACGGCATCGTAGGCGAATAATATAATTAAAAAGGCGTACGTACGCGGACGGGGCGGTTTAACGCTTTTCCGCGGTAAGAGATGGATAGGCAAAGGAGCGCAATGAAAGACTATTACGGCAACGACGCGACGAGGTTGACGAAAAAGAAACTGTTTTTATTTGATATGGACGGAACGATATATTTAGACACTACGCTCTTTGAGGGAGTTCCGCAATTATTGGATAAAATAGAAAAAGAGGGTGGCAGGTATGTGTTTATCACCAATAACTCCTCTAAATCGGTGACCGATTACGTGAAAAAACTGCATAGGCTTGGCTTAACGCAGGTGGACGAGGAAAACTTCTTCACCTCGGCGCAAGCCACCGTTCGTTTGCTAAAAGAAAAGCACGGTGACGGGGTAATTTACGTACAGGGCACAAATTCTTTCGTGCAAGAGTGCGTGGATAACGGTTTACGGGTGGAAACGAACTATACGGACGAGGCGTGCGCGATAGTCGTTGGGTTCGACCCCGAGTTCACGGGAGAAAAGGTGTATATAACTTCTAAAATGTTGACCAAGCACGATTTGCCTTACTACGCCACCAATCCCGATTGGGTATGCCCCGTAGAATTTGGGTATATCCCCGATTGCGGTTCGATGTGCCAAAGCTATGAACGGGCGACGGGCAAAAAGCCGATATTTATTGGAAAACCGCAACCCACTATGGTATTGGAAGTGATGAAGAAATTTGACGCCACGGCGGAAGAAACGGTGGTAATCGGCGATAGATTGTACACCGATATTGCCTCGGGAAACAACGCAGGCGTGGATACGGTGTGCGTGTTAAGCGGCGAGGTGAAAATAGACGAGGTGGATAAAGCGCAAGGGGTGGAAAAGCCCACGTTCGTATTAGAACACGTGAAATATTTGCTTGGATAAACGCTCGTTTTTTTGGGTATTGACAAAATAAAGAAAATGGGCTATAATAGTATTACAAATCTAACGATTGGGGGTATGTGATATGAAAAAGATAACGAAATGGATTACTATGGCGGCGGCAACGGCGCTTATGGGTATGGCATTTGCGGCGTGCGCGCCTTCCAATTTGGATAAAGCGTACGATAAAATGGCAATAGAAGGCTACCGTGTGCAAGTTGAAAAGGAAAAAACGGACTACGGCTGTCTTGGCGTGATAAGAGCGGAAAAGACGGAAACGGACGACGCTGCCCGAGAAACGGATAGAATTGTCGCTTATTTGTTCGATAGCAAGAAGGCGGCAAAAACGTTCTATGACGCACAAAAACAAATTCTGGACGAGAATACCGCTATCGGTTCTCTTATTCGCGACGGGAAATGGGTGTATATGGGCACGGAAGATGCCATTGACGATTTCACCGATTGACGACAATGAAAAGATAAGAACACGCTGCGGCGTGTTTTTTTCTTATAGAAAAAACCGTTTGACGTGCTCCGTTCGGTTGACAGGGTAAAGAGAATATGATATAATTCAAGGTATCATAAAAACCGATTGCATTTCGGTTTACT
>JAZRSE010000155.1:0-5312 GCA_045651305.1 Candidatus Scatosoma sp.
CTTGCGGTATCGTGGTCAACGACGACGGCGTCTTTCATGCGTATAAAGATTCTGGGTTGGTAAACGAAGTGTTTACGCACCGTTTATTGAAAGAACTCGGTTTAGGGCAAATGGCGCTGGGTAACGTGCGTTACGGCACTAGCAAATCGAAAGACAGAATCAATGCCGAACCGATGCTTATCAACCACGTAAAAGGCAAGCTTGCCATTTCCCACGACGGCGCACTTGTAAACTATGCGGAACTTCGTAGGGAATTTGAAATGCAAGGCTGCATTTTCCATACGAGCAACGAAGTGGAAGTAATTGCTTGCGCGATTACGAAAGAGCGTATCACCGCTCCTTCCATTGAAGAGGCGATTAACCGCGCAATGAACAAATTGAAGGGTGGCTATTCGATTATGGTAATGTCCCCTCAAAAATTGATTGCGGCGCGCGACGAAAACGGTTTGCACCCTCTTTGCTACGGCGTGCGTGACGACGGGGAATACGTTATTTCCAGCGAAAGCTGCGCGCTTAACACGGTGGGCGCAAAATTCGTGCGGGATATCGACCCGGGTGAAATCGTAGTATTTACCAAAGACGGGGTGAAGAGTATTCGCGACCATTGCGATAAGAAACCCGAACGTCTTTGCGTATTCGAATATTTATACACGGCTCGTCCCGATTCGAATATTAGCAACTGCTCGGTACACCTTGCAAGAAAGCGCGCGGGTATGTTCCTTGCGAAAGCGCATCCCGTAGAGGCGGACGTAGTTATCGGCGCACCCGATTCGGGTATCGACGCGGCTATCGGTTACGCCGAGGAATCGGGTATTCCTTACGGGCTTGGCTTGATTAAAAATAAGTATATCGGCAGAACGTTCATCGACCCCGGTCAAAATGTGCGTGAGGACAAGGTAAAGATTAAGCTCAACCCCGTCCCCGAAACGATTAAGGACAAACGCGTGGTTTTGGTAGACGATTCCATCGTACGCGGTACGACGTGCGTGCGCGTTGTAAAATTGCTCCGTGACGCAGGTGCGAAAGAGATTCATATCCGTTCGTCCGCGCCCGAGTTCTTAAATCCTTGTTTCTACGGCACGGATATCGGTTCGAAAGACGAGTTGATTGCCTGCAAATATACGGCAAACGAAATGGCAAAACTTTTCGGTGCGGACTCGGTTGGTTTCTTGCCTCTTGGCGACGTGTTCAAGTTGGGCGAAACGGGTAATTGCAAAGGGTATTGCGCGGCGTGCTTTAACGGCGAATATCCCACCGACCTGCCCGTGGAATACGAAAACAAGTACGAACAAAAAATTTCCGACAGCAAAAATTAACGATAGAAAAAAATAAATTGGAGAATATATATTATGGCTATTTCTTACAAAGACAGCGGTGTAGACGTAACGAGAGGGTACAAAGCAGTAGAACTTATGAAAAAACACGTAAAATCCACCTATAACGAAAACGTTATCGGCGATTTGGGTTCGTTTGGCGGTTTCTTCTCGATTGCAAACGAAAAGATGGAAGAACCTGTATTGGTTGCAGGTACGGACGGCGTAGGTACGAAACTTAAATACGCGTTCCTTTTGGAAAAACACGATACGATTGGTATCGACGCGGTTGCAATGTGTGTAAACGATATCGTTTGCCAAGGCGCAAAACCTTTGTTCTTCCTTGACTACTATGCTTGCGGTAGATTGTATCCCGAGGCAGAGGCGGAAGTTGTAAAAGGTATCGCGGAAGGTTGCCGTCAAGCAGGTTGCGCGCTTATCGGCGCTGAAACGGCGGAAATGCCCGGGTTCTATCCTGACGGCGAATACGACCTTGCAGGCTTTGCAGTTGGTATCGTTGACAAGAAAAAGGTTATCAACGGCAAAAACATCGTTCCTGGCGACGTAATTATCGGTTTGAAATCGACGGGTGTTCACTCCAACGGCTATTCGCTTGTAAGAAAGCTTTTCGGCGATAGCGATAAAGCGGCTTTGGAGGCATACGACGAACAACTTGGTGCAACGGCTGCGGAAGTATTGTTGAAACCCACGAAAATCTACGTTAAGAGCATTTTGTCCCTTATCGAAAAGGTAGACGTAAAGGGTATCGCGCACATCACGGGCGGCGGTTTCATCGAAAACGTACCCAGAATTTTGCCCGAAGGCGTAGCGGCTGAAATCGACAAGAACTCCTACGAAGTTCCCGCTGTATTCAAAGTAATGCAACAACGCGCAGGTATTACGGACGAACAAATCTACAACACCTTCAATATGGGTATCGGTATGATGGTTGTCGTTGACGAAAAGGACGTTGCTACGGCAATGGAATCGCTTAAAGCAAGCGGTGAAGACGTAGTGGTAATCGGTAAGACGGTTGCAGGCAAAGGCGTTATTTTGAAATAAGGAAAATCTATGAAAAAAATTGCGGTATTCGCATCGGGCGGCGGCACCGATTTCCAATCGGTGATTGACGCCAACGAGCGTGAGAATTTTTGCGAAATTGCATACTTGGTGGCGTCCAAGCCCCAAATCGGCGCGATTACGCGCGCACAAAAGCACGGCATAGCGACGATTGCCTACGATAAAACGACGGGCGAAAGCAAGGACGAGTTTTATGAAAGAGTGGCGAAAACGCTGAAAGAAGAGGGTGTGGAATACATCGTTTTGGCGGGTTGGTTGCTTGTCGTTCCGCCTGCGTTTATCAATGCGTTCGAGGATAGAATTATCAATATTCACCCCTCGCTTATCCCTGCGTTTTGCGGTATGGGCTACTACGGCTTGCGCGTACACGCGGCGGCGATTGAATACGGCGTAAAGCGTAGCGGCGCAACCGTACATTTCGTATCGGCGGACGTTGACGGTGGCGCAATCATTATGCAACGCACGGTGGAAGTAAAGGATAACGACACTCCCGAAAGTTTGCAATCTCGTATTTTGAAGAAAGAACATAAAATGTTGCCCGAGTGTGTAAAATTGCTTTGCCAAGGCAAGATTGTCAAAGAGGGCAGAAAGGTTTACGTAAAGAAATAAAGAACAATATTAAACGGAGAAAGATATGAACGTTTTGGTTATTGGAAACGGTGGTAGAGAACACGCCATCGTGCAAGCATTAAAAAAATCCCCCAAAGTGGACAAGATTTTCGCAATGAAAGGAAACGCAGGTATCGGTGAAGACGCCGAGCTTGTCAACGTGGATTATTGCGATTTGAAAGCGGTAGGCGATTGGGTAGACGCGCATAAAGAAATTGATTATACGGTAATTGCGCCCGACGACCCTTTGGCGCTTGGTCTTGCGGACGAGTTGGAAAGCCGCGGCCACCGCGTTTTCGGGCCGAGAAAAAATGCGGCTATCATCGAGGCGAGCAAGGCTTTCTCCAAAGAACTTATGAAAAAATACAATATCCCTACGGCGAAATACGAAACGTTTTCGACGTATGAAGAGGCGAAAGCGTACGTAGAAACGTGCGATATCCCCGTCGTATTGAAAGCGGACGGGCTTGCGCTTGGTAAGGGCGTATTGATTTGTATGACGCGCGAAGAGGCGCTTGACGGCATTAAGGAAATGATGCTTGATAAGAAGTTCGGCTCGGCAGGCAATAAGGTTGTCGTAGAAGAATTCTTGGAAGGCCCCGAAGTTTCCGCGCTTGCGTTCACGGACGGCAAGACGATGAAACCGATGCTTACGAGTTGCGACCATAAGCGCGCGTTCGACAACGACGAGGGTTTGAATACGGGCGGTATGGGTACGTTCTCTCCTGCTCCTTTTTACGGCGAAAAGACGGAAAAAGAAGTTTTGGAAAAGATAATGATTCCCACGATGAACGCAATGAACGCGGAGGGAAGAACGTTTAAGGGCGTGCTCTATTTCGGTCTTATGAAGACGAAAGACGGTATGAAAGTTATCGAGTATAACTCCCGCTTTGGCGACCCCGAAACGCAAGTTTTGTTGCCTATGCTCAAAACCGACCTTATGGAAATTTTTGAGGCAATCACGGACGAACGCCTTGCCGATATAAATATCGAGTGGGATACGGGCGCGTGCGTATGCGTAGTGCTTGCAAGCGGCGGCTACCCCGTGGCGTATGCAAAGGGCAAGGAAATCACGTTTGGCGATTTAGATGAGGACGTAATCTTGTGCCACGCAGGTACGAAGATGAAAGACGGCAAACTCGTTACGGACGGCGGTAGAGTTCTCGGCGTATGTGCCAAGGGCGAAACGATTGAAGAGGCGAGAAAGAAGGCGTATGCAAACGTAGAAAAGGTTTCCTTTGAAGGTATGCATTATAGAAAGGATATTGGTATCAAATATCGCAACATTGAAAGAGAATAATTAGGTAGGATAGCGAAGAAATGATTTACAGAATTTTTGTAGAAAAGAAAGACAACGTACAAGCGAGAAAGGAACAAGCGGATATTAAAACGCTGCTTAAAATCAACGCGGAAGATTTCCGTTTGGTGCTCCGTTACGACGTAGAGGGTTTGAGCGAAGAGGAATTAAACGCGGCTCTTGGCACGGTATTTAGCGAACCTCCCGTTGACGACGTATATTTAGAAAATTTGGAAATCCCCGCAGGCTATAAGGCGTTCGCCGTTAGCTACTTGACGGGTCAATACGACCAACGCGCGGATAGCGCGGCGCAATGCGTACAGCTCTTGACGAGAAAGGCTCGTCCTGCGGTAAAATGCGCAAGAGTATACCTTGTAAAGGGCGTAACGGACGAAGAAATCGTTGCGATTAAAAAGCATATCATCAACCCCGTAGAAAGCGAAGAGGTTGGTTTTGAAAAGCCCACGACGCTCAAACAAGCGACGGTAGAGGGTGCGCCCGTTGCCGACGTAGACGGCTTTATCGAAATGAGCGACGACGAGATTAAGGCGTACCATAAGAACGTTGGCTTTGCAATGAGCGCGCTTGACTTGGCGTTCGTACGCGATTATTTCAAGAGCGAAAAACGCAATCCTACGGAAACGGAACTCAAAGTTATCGACACGTATTGGTCGGACCATTGCCGTCACACGACGTTCGCAACCGAGCTTAAAAACGTGAAGATTAACTCGGAAAACCCCGTTATTGAAAAGGCGTACCACTTGTACGAAGATTTGTATAAAGAACTCAACGGCAACCGCCCTGACAAATACCCTTGCTTGATGGATTTGGCAACGATTGCCGCAAAGAAACTTAAAAGAGACGGAAAGCTCGACAACCTCGATATTTCCGACGAAATCAACGCTTGTTCTATCTGCATTGAGGCGGAAATCAACGGCAAGAAAGAACAATACCTTGTAATGTTCAAAAACGGAACGCACAACCACCCTACGGAAATCGAACCGTTCGGCGGC
>JAZRSE010000156.1:0-2191 GCA_045651305.1 Candidatus Scatosoma sp.
CGAGTACGGCGTAAACTACACGATTGCTTACGAAAAAGACGGCGAGATTTTCTACGAAGCGCCCCTTGAAGAATACAGCGGGGAAATCGTGCTTTCGCAGTATTCCGCGTTCGACGTCGTGGTGTATGCGGAAGTGCGGAAAGAAAAAGTAGAAATAGGCAGAACGGAGTTCGTGTTGCCTACGTACACGCCCCCGCAAGTAGAAATTGCCGAAGTGGCTATTGTCGGTATAGATGAAATCCGTATTGATTTCACGGCGGTAGGTATAACGGAAGACGGAATGCTTGATTTTGAAATCGTTTACGGCGACGGCACGGAAAACCGCGTGTCCGTTACGGATAAGGATAGGATGAACGGCTACGTAACGACGTACATGTACGCATCGGATTCGTTGACGATAACCCCTTGCGTAACCGACTTTGAAGACGGATTTGAACGCAACGTCCTTTGTGAAATGAAAGAACACGTTTTTGAAAATACCTTGTTCGTCAAGACCATGGTAGGGCTGTCGAACCAAGCGGTGACGTTCTATCCTATCGGGATTACCAACGGCGCGACGTATATGCACATTACCTCGTCTGCCGATCCGCAAAACCCTATGCAAGTATGGTTGGAACAAGCGGTAAACGTCTATTACGAAACAGAAGAAGAAATTGCTTACACCATATATCTCGTCAACGATGAAAACGAAGCGCTTTCGAATACGGTAAGCGTGACGGTGAATACGGCGGTGACGATACCCGAAGTCGAGTACGAGTTCAACTACGTGAACCCCGGGGCGGTGGGGATTACCTACAACGACGACGGAACGATAAACGTATATATCTACACGGGCTTTACGTGTGCCGATGAATCCGTATATAGTCAAATCACGCTCGGCGGTGTGCCGTATGCGTTCCGTGATGAAATAGCGAGAATGGAAAACCTGCCCGATACCACGCATACTTTGGTGTACGATATTTGTGTGGATATAGACGGCGTTGCCTATTCCATCTACAACGTAGCGCCGTCGGGTACGGTGAATGAGCTGACTGTCGAGTATAGTATTGAAGGTACGATTACGGACAACGCGTTGCAGTTGCAGTTCTACTCCGTGGATATATATTACGTGGATATGAGCTATTTGCGCATGGTGACTTCGACGGGCGAAGAGAAAATTCTTACGGAAACGGACTTTGTATACAATGAAGAAAACGATTGCTACGACGTCTACGTAGAGTTTGACGCGCCGTTTGAATCCGTGACCTTGTACGTAATGGCGAACCCGAATTATTTGGGCGTGTCGGATATACAAGACTATGCGGGGAATATCCGTAAATTATATGAAGTAATGATAACGGTATAAACACAAGGAGAAAAATAAATGAAAGAACAAGCATTGAAAAAGAAAATATTTTTAGCCGTGGAAATCGGGATTTTAGCGCTGTTGATTTTGGCGTTTATAGGTTGTTTGGTGGCGGAATTGGTAGCGCCGCAAAGCGCGTTCGCGGTTTGGGTGAAAGAAAATATTTGGGACGTGCAAAAGACGTTCGTATCTTTCAAGTCGCACCTGCCCACGTTATTGAATAGCCTTATCTATATCGTGATTGTCTACGCGGTGTGCAAAATCGTTCGCTTGATATTTAGCGCGAGAATGAAGAAAAATCCGCGCACGAAAACGGTGATGTTACTTCTTGACGGGTTCGTGAAATACGCGTGCGCAATCGCTATCATCATTTTGGTGTTGAAGGCTTGCGGGGTAGACACGACGGCGCTTGTGGCGTCCGTGGGCGTGTTGACGCTTGTCGTCGGTCTTGGTGCGCAACCGCTTATTGCCGACATTATTGCGGGCATCTTTATTATTTTTGAAGACGAATACCACGTGGGCGAAATTGTAACGATTAACGACTTCCGCGGTACGGTTATGGAAATCGGTATCCGTTCCACGCGCTTGATGGACGCGGCGGGCAATATTAAGATTATCAACAACAGTGCCATCGGCGACGTTATCAACCTTTCGCGTGAGCTTTCTTTGGCGATTGTCGATTGCGATTTCCCTTACGACGTGCCTGTGGAACTTGTGGAAAACATTTTGAAAGATAGCTTCCCCACGATTGCGAAAAATATCCCCGCGATTAAAGACGGGCCTTTCTACAAAGGGGTTTGCGCGTTCAAAGATTCTAACGTAACCCTTAAAATCGTAGCGAAGTGC
>JAZRSE010000157.1:0-2158 GCA_045651305.1 Candidatus Scatosoma sp.
AGCCCAAAAACAGTTTCGCTTTCTCGTCCACGGGGATAATGCGGATACGCACGGACAGTTTATCCGTTTGACCGCCCCTTTTCACGGTGGTATGCACCGTTTCCGTCTTTTCCGCGCGCTCGGTTACGGCGGCGTGCATCGTACGCATAAACGCGCAATATTGGCAGGTATCCCCCTCGCCGCATTTTTCCATTTCACCGCAACCCACGGCGCGCGCAAGCGAGGATTTCCCCTTTACGTTTTGCGCAAAAGCACGACGAAACGCCGCGTTGGTAAACTTAACGCGGTATTTATCGTCAAACACGAACACCCCTTCGGGCATACGGTCTAATACTTTTTTCAACGTGCTTTGCGACATATCTTTCCTTTCTTTCTACCCCTTACGGACGATAGAAACGCAATCCTTTACAAATTTTTGCCTCGAAAACGAGGTCTTTATACAACTCCCCGTCCAATTGCACGGTGCAGGGCGTTTCGGGGCGTATGGTAAGCTTTTCACAAAGGAAATGCGTGGTGATAGGCAACTCCAACACCTTCCCTTTCATTAAATTCAAAAACGCCTTAATTATCTTCCATTTTCCGCCGGGATTTTTTACGATAACCACGTTCATCTTCCCGTCCGCAATATCCGCTTTTGGACAAATACGGATACCGCCGCCAAACTGCGAGCCGTTACAAACCACCGCAAGCAACGCGCCGTGCGTTTGTTGGTATTCCTCGTTAAACACGTCCACCGTGTATTCCTTAAAGGCGAATAAACTGCAAATAAGGCTCCATAAATATTTTATCTTGCCTTTGAGTTTACCCCTTTTACAACGTTCCAAAACGTCCACGTCCATACCCAAACCGCCGACGTTCATACAACGCACACCGCCGATTTCCAAGCAATCCGTTTCCTTTGCCTCGCCGTCCAAAATCAAGCCGAGCGCCTTTTCCACGTCAAAGGGCACGTCCATCTTTTCCGCAAAGTCGTTGCCCGTACCCGACGGAATTAAGCCAAGACGGCAAGCGGATAAATCGGTTATCCCGTTTAAGACCTCGTGCAACGTTCCGTCGCCGCCGATAACGACGATGTCCGTTTCCCCCTCGCTCGTCAAACGCTTTGCAATTTCCGTAGCGTCCTTTTCGCCTTTGGAAAGATGCGTTTCAAACGCAACGCCGCGCGCGGTGAGTATCTCTTCCGCTTTCAATAAATTTTTCCCCGACTTGCGTTTCCCTGCAACAGGATTGGAAATGAGGTGCAATTTCTTCATACGTGTAATTTCCCTACCGCTTTTAATAAAAAAGCGATTTTTTATTATTTCTATTATATAACACTTTGCAAAGAATTGCAATTTATTTTCCTTTTTGATATACTTTTTAATGTAAAATAAATTACATTTTTTCACAAAAAGGATTATTCTATGCGCAATCTATTACCCAAACCCCTATTATCGCTTGCAAAAGCCTGTCCTGCGCCGTTGTACGCCGTGGGTGGCAGCGTGCGCGATTTTTTGGCAAACTTAACGCCTGCCAACGGCGTTTGGGATTGGGATATATGCGCGCCGATTTCCGCAGACACGCTTGCAACCATTGCACAAGCGCAACGTTTTTCTATCGTCGCTATCTACAAACGCACGGGCACGGTGAAATTGAAAGACGAGCTTGGCAACGATTACGAATTCACCTCTTTCCGCAGCGATAAATACGTACGCGGCGTGCACACGCCGATAGAAACGTTTTTCACCGCCGACATCGCCTTGGACGCGCGCCGTCGTGATTTCACGGCAAACGCCGTTTACTATCATATCGACAAGGACGAATTCGTCGACCCGCTTGACGGCATCACCGCTATCAAAGAAAAACGCTTATCCACCGTAGCCCCTGCCGATAAAGTGTTTGGGGAGGACGGCTTGCGTTTGATGCGGCTTTGCAGACAAGCGGCAACCCTTGGCTTTACCCCCGATACGGATTGTTTTAACGGTGCAAAAAACAACGCCGCGTTGATTGAGGATATCTCCCCCGAGCGCATTTACGCCGAACTTATTTCTATCCTTTCCGCCGACGAAAAATACGGCAATACAAACGGACAATATACGGGATTAAAACTCTTATCCCAAATAGGGGTACTTCATAAAATTATCCCCGAACTTGCCTTGGGCGAGGGTATGCAACAGAA
>JAZRSE010000158.1:0-1815 GCA_045651305.1 Candidatus Scatosoma sp.
CCCACTGCGCTTCGTTGGACGACGCGTTGATAATCATTCTGTTTAAGTAATATCCAATCGTTTGAATGTTGTTGCTTGCGTTTCCCGCAAAGAAGGTATATACGCCCATATCCGCCGTGAAAAAGCTCGTCAAGCCAACCACGAGGAAGGTTGCAATCGTGGAAAACACGTTCGGCAAAGTGATATACCAAAGCTCTCTGAAAAAGGTAATGCCGTCCAACTCCGCCGCTTCCGTAATCGAGGGGTTGATTTTATTCATTGCACCCAAATACATAAGCACCTGCGTACCAAACCCGATAAAGAGGGAAAAGGCTAAAATCACAGCATAGTTATACCGCTGGTCACGTAAAAAGGTCGTTATTCCCAAATGTTCCAACTTCAACACGTCGTTCACCAAACTCACGCCGCCTGCGTCGATAAAATACTTAAACATAGAAATCAGCGCAACGCCGGGAATGATATGCGGCAGGAACAAAATAATCTTGAACGTACCCGATAAAAACTGTTTTTTATAGACGTAGTAGGAAAAGAAGATTGCGCCCACCATACCAATTAGCAACGTCATTAAGTAGTTGAACAGCGAATTTTTGAAACGAATGGAAAACGCCACCTTTTCCGTTTCAAATAAATTCGTAAATACCTCTTTGAAATTGTCGAAGCCTACGAAATCGTACGAGAAATTGCCCACGTTGTATTTTTGGAAAGCCAAAACGAACGAGTTGAAATTTACGTATATATAAAATACGGTAAATTGTAACATAGGCAACGCCAACAGCCCGATATAGAACAGCAATTTCTTATCGACGCGTTTTTTCTTAGTAACCATAATTAACCTTCTTGCTTATAATAATTTTTCCCAAGCCGCGCTATCCATCGTCATGCCCGTGAAGAATTCTTTCGCCGTGCAGGACTTGTTGTTATAGAAATAGGTCAAAGCGTCGCCCGTTTCCGCACCGTTTACTTTGGACTTGAACGCTTGGTTGGTAGACTTGAAGGAGAACTTTGCCGTATCATTCAAGAAGATAGGCGACAAGCTCAACGCCGTAATGTACGCGTCGTTGTCCTTCGCACCCTTATATACGTTCCAGAAGCTTTGCGAAAGCGTGTTCATAGAAGCGTATTGCGCGTCCGTCAAATCATACTTCAAAGCAAAAGGAATACCAGAGGTAACCGTCATTTGTTGAAGCATTGCGTCCGAATACATAAACTTAACGAAATCCTTTGCAAGCGCAAGCTTTTCAGGGTTGTTTGCAACCTTTGCATTGATAACCAAATAGTATTGGAAGCTGTCCGCTACGAGTTGCGTCGTACCGTTGTTTTCCGTAACCGTGCCGTATTCCTGCGCAGGTAAAGGCAGGTATTTCAAATTCATATTGTTCGCTTCGTCGCCGTAGATATTCGCAATACCCTCTCTCGTATCCGAAGCCTCGTTGTACCAATATACACCCTCAACGAGCGTTCCAATCGACGATTGGTTATAGTCGTAGTAGTTTTCCATAAACAGCTTTTGTGCGTTCGTGTTGGACAACGCTTGACCTCTCGATCTGGAATCGATATAATATTTGCCGTTTACTTGGTTGGTGGACAAATGCTTTATAAACTTAACTGCCATGTACTTGGACTTTTCCATGGTCGCATAGTAGCCGTTTTCAGGCGTGATAACCTGCTTTTTGATAATCGGCGTACCGTCGCTATTCCAGCCGTCGATTACTTCGATTGCCTCGCCGTTCGAATCAAACGAGAATATAGCGTTCAAGCCGTTTGCCGTCGAAGCTGCGCAAAGCAATTCTTGGAAAATGTAGTTTGCGTAGTGTC
>JAZRSE010000159.1:0-2960 GCA_045651305.1 Candidatus Scatosoma sp.
CCGCTGGGGCCTTGCACAAGGCGCATCGTGGAAAGCGAGGTTACACTTTTGCCGCAACCCGATTCCCCTACGACTGCCACCGTAGAGCCGGCAGGAATAGAGAACGTTACGCCGTTAACTGCCTTTACAACACCCGTATCCGTATAGAAATAGGTGTGCAAATTATCAAATTCGATAATATTTTTATCATCCTTCATTTCGGAAAGGTATTCCGCTTCAGGGATTTTACGCTTTTTTGCCTTTTCAAAACGTTTGGTGATTTTGAAGTTTTCTTTGGCGATTTTGCGCGATTCTTTACCGCTTATATAATGCGAATTCTTTTCAGCCGCCATCTTATCACCTCTTCATCTTCGGGTCAAACGCGTCGCGAAGCCCGTCACCAACAAAGTTGAACGCCAAAATTGCAAGCGTAATACATACACCCGCAGGCACCCAGAAATTCCACGTAGCGCCCTTCGTTACCGTATTGATAAGCGCGCCCCACGTAGCCGTACCAAGAGGAGCACCCAAGCCCAAATAGCCAAGCGTTGCCTCCGTCAAGATAATACTACCAAGACCAAGCGTCATTGATACAATCAATTGCGGCAATACGTTAGGCAACAAATGCTTGAATATCTTTCTACTCGTAGAAAGACCCGAACATTTCGCCGCAAGCATAAACTCTTGTTCACGCAAGGAAAGAATTTGTCCGCGTACCAATCTTGCAGTACCCGTCCAGCCCATAAGCGATAGAATACCCATCATATAATACAGTTTTTCAATGCCGTCCACTTTATTTTCGGTGAATACAACCGACAATACAAGCAAAATAGGCAAACTGGGGATACAGCTTAAAATATCTACTATACGCATTATTACGTTGTCAACCCAACCGCCGAAATAGCCAGCCAAGCCGCCAAGCAATACGCCCAAAATCGTTTCCAAAATAACAACGACGAAACCAATCGTCAAGGAAATACGTCCGCCGAGCATCAAACGGGTGAAAATATCGTAGCCGTTGTTGTCCGTACCCAATAAATGCTGCCAAGAAAGGTTTGCATTGCTGTTTACGGTGCTCACTTCTTCGATAAATATGTAGCCGTTGACAACTTCGCCGTCTTCCGTTTCAAACGTGAAGGTTTGTTCTTCTACACGTACAAACGTACCTTGGTCGTTTACTTGTCCCATCTTATCGTCACCCGTGTACGGCGAGAAAAGAGGCCCAAGGAACGAGAATAAGAACAATGCAAGCAAGGTGATTAAACCCACCATCGACAAACGGGAACGGAAAAAGCGTTTTGCAACCATACGCCCGGGCGAGAGCACTTTTACTCTATCGCCAAGGTTTTCACCGTGCAAATCCTCTGCCGTTTCTACCGTTTCTACCGTCGCGTCTTGGGACAATTCCGTTTCAGAAATTTTAACTTCTTCTTCCATAATCGTCCTCCTTATTTCAATTTAACGCGAGGGTCAACCACCGCATACATCAAGTCCGTAAGCAATATACCAACAACCGTCAATACTGCAATAAACATATTGTACGTCATAATGAAAGGTATATCCGATTTAGAGAAAGCGTTCCACGCGGCAAGACCGATACCGGGCAAACCGAAAATTTCTTCCGTAATCATCGAACCGCAGAAAAGCCCGGGCAAAATACCTGCAAGCGTCGTTACCAAAGGAATCAACGTGTTACGGAATACGTGCTTATATACAACTTTGTTTTCCGAAAGACCCTTTGCGCGCGCCGTACGGATATAATCCGCGCTTAATACTTCCAACGTATTCGTACGCGTATAACGCATCATCGAACCAACGCTGAGGATGACAAGCACGAACATAGGCAATACCAAGTGATGCGCTTGGTCGAGGAAACGCTCGAAACCAAAAAGAGTTTTGGTAGCCGATTCCAAACCGCTTTGAGGGAACCAACCAAGTTCTACGGCGAACAACTTAATCATAATGTTGCCGAAGAAGAAGGACGGGAAGGAAATACCAATCATCGTCAAAACGGTTGCGGCGTAGTCCAATTTCCCGTATTGATTGCAAGCGCACTTGATACCAAGAGGAATTGCAATCAAAAGCTGTAAAATCAAGGACAAGAACGAGATAATGAACGATACGCCCATATCCTTGAAAATCATATCGGAAATATTTTTACCACTTTGGAAAGATACGCCAAAATCACCGCGAACAAAGTTCCACAGCCAACCAAAGTATCCTTTTATGATGCCACCGAACGAATTGTCCGCAAGCCCATAATATGCAAGCATTTCTTTTACTACCGCATCCTTATCGATACCGGCGTTGTCGGGTACTCTTTCGTAAAAGCTCGTAGGAGGAATTAACCGAACGAGGAAATACAAAATCACCGACACGCCGAACAATATCAATAAAGAAATCAATAGTCTTTTTATAATGTATTTAACCATTTTATTTCTTCACTTTTCGTTAATTTATATAAGAGTTTGAAATTACAAATAATTTACTTCCCAAATTCTATCAAGCAAACCGGAGTTAGGAGAAGGATTTTGGTTAAGCGTCTTGGAATCGATAAGCGTATTGTCATATACGAACAAATCTTTTCTTTGATATACAGGGAATTCTACTGCGAGTTCCATTACCATATCCAACGCTTCCGTGTAAATTGCAAAACGTTCTTCTTCGTCAAGCGTTTCTCTACCAGCTTCGATAAGGTCGCTCATCGCGTTAATAATGCGACGTTCCTTATCGTACTTCGTTTCGTTGCCTGCCTTAAAGATTACGTCGTAACCCCAGTTCTTAACGCTGGTTGCCGTACTATCTCTATGGTAAACTTGGTACATATCGGGGTCGATAGGCGAAGACCAAGCTGCCGCCCATACTTGCAATTCACCGCTCGCAAGCTTAATAAGCGCTTGAGGGTCCGTTCTTACGGTAATTTTGAAACCGCATTCGTTCAAAATGTTTGCAGATTCTTGGAACATCTTGTATGCAGGGTG
>JAZRSE010000160.1:0-3912 GCA_045651305.1 Candidatus Scatosoma sp.
GTACAGCGGTTTTTTTATTTCGTACGCGTTGAGCAACTTTATCGTGTGACGAGTGTCCTCGCAAAAGATACAATCGGCATTTTTCAACGTTTCCAACGCGCGCAGGGTGATGTCTTTTAAGTTCCCTATCGGCGTTGCTACAAAACTAACCATTTTTTTCTCCTTATTTAATTGTAATTATTTCCATAACGCACGCCCTCGGCGTGCAAATCACGACGGCAACGCCGCCAAATCACGAACGCAAAGCCAATTCACGGGCAAAGTTCAAATCACCTTTCGTTTACTATCGTCGGCAAAATATCGCAACAGGGTTTTCCGCCTTTTACCCCCTCGACCATTACAAGATAGGGTTTCGCCCCAGCCCTGCCTGCCACAAATTGCATTTTCTTTACTTCGATATTCGCCTGTTTGAAATGATAGCACACTTCCGCCACTCTATCCGCGCGGTGCAAAAGCGCTATCCGTCCGCCAAACTTTAAGGCAAACGCCGCCGCTTTAACGATTTCGCCCAACGTAAGCGTAATCTCCTTTCGGCAAATCGCCTTTTCGTAAGTGTCGTTGTCAAAACCGCTATCCGCCCTCTCGTAGGGGGGATTGCACAACACGAGCGAGAACTTCTCTCTATACTTCTCGTCCATATCTTGCAACCGACCGAGTTGAAAGGAAAAATTATCAAATCCGTTGTATTCCGCCGTCTTTTTCGACAAGCTTAAAAGGGCGTCTTGGAGTTCGAAAAGGGTGAACGTCAATCCCCTCGTTTCGTGGCGGTTGAGCGCGTAAAAATGGAAAGCGACAATACCGCTCCCCGCGCAAAAATCGGCAACGACGTCCCCGTTTTTCGCCTTGGCGAACTTGGACAAGAGCACCGAATCGGACGTAAAACGATACAGCGAAGTATCTTGTACGATTTTCAAGCCGTCAAGCGCCATATCTTCCAGCACTTCGCTCTCTTTAAGCATAATCCCTTCCATACGCGCCTCCTTTCTTTCAGTATAACAACAACTTGTCAAAAAGTCAATCGAATAGGGATAGTTCTACGGCAAAAAACGCATACTCCCTTTGTGAATACCTTATTACAAAGCTTACAAGAAAACTTAAAAACGTTGAAAAAGGAGCTTCCCTCGCAGGATATTTTAACCTACGCTTTCCAAACGGCGGACGGGGTGGATTGCGCCCTTATCTTTGCGGACGGGATTGTGAATAAAGAACTCCTTGGCGAGCTCGTTGCAAAGCCCCTCGCTTCCCTTTCGTTATCCGCTTTAACAAGCCTGCAAGAGAAAGAAAGCGCGGTGGAAAAGGAATTGCGCTTTCCCGAACTCAAACGAAAAACCACGTTTGAGGACGCGATAAAGGAAATTTTGGACGGCAATAGCGCGTTATTTGTGGACGGGCTTGCCCTTTCTTTTATCGTCGGCGCGAAACTTTTGCCCGTCCGCGCGGTTACCGAGCCGCCCACCGACGTCACCGTAAAAGGGCCGAGGGAGGGGTTTATCGAGGACGTGAAAACGAATATGTCCTTGGTGCGAAAACGGCTAAAAACGCCCGATTTGCGCTTTGAAACGTTGAGCGTGGGCAAACGCTCTAACACCGCCGTTGCCCTTTGCTATTTACAAGGCACGTCTAACGAGGAGGTATTGAAAACGCTGCGCGCGAAAATAAACGCTATCGACGTGGATATTTTGCCCGATTCCTCGTATATTTCGGCATTGATTGCCCCTCGTCCGCACTCCATTTTCCGCTGTATCGGCACGACGGAAAAACCGGACGTGTTCACGGCGAAAATTGCCGAGGGCAGGGTGGGTATCCTCGTGGACGGCTCGCCAATCGCCCTCACCGCACCCTATATTTTGGCGGAAGATTTCCAATCGAGCGAGGATTATTATATCTCCCCCTTTTTGGCGACCATTTTCCGTGTTTTGCGCTTTATCTCCCTGCTCGTGGCGGTTTTACTGCCTGCTTTTTACGTGTCCGTGCAAATTTTTAAGATGCAGCTTGTTCCTCTTGGGTTGATGCTCACCATCGCAAGCAGCGTACAAGAGCTCCCCCTCTCCCCTGCCTTGGAAATGTTCGTCGTTTTATTTTTATTGGAAACGCTAAAAGAGGCGAGTATCCGTATGCCCAAATACGTGGGTATGTCGTTATCCGTCGTGGGCGCGCTCGTCTTGGGTGAAACGGCGGTGAGCGCAGGGTTTTTATCCACCCCTGCCATCATCATCGTCGCCTTTTCGGGGATTTGTATGTACACCGTCCCCGAATTTGTGGAAACGGGCAGTATTTTACGTTGGCTATACCTTATCGTATCGGGGTGTTTGGGCCCGTTTGGCATCGTGCTTTTAACCGCGCTCTTGCTTGGCTATCTTGTAAGCAGCGATTGTTTCAACACGCCCCTGCTATCCCCGTTTTCCCCTTTTTCAAGGAAAGATTTACGCGATTCGGTGGTGAAATACGGTATGGAAACGTTAGACACGCGCCCTCACGTCTTTCAATCGAAAAACAAGACGCGCCTTCGCATAAAAAACCAAGGAGAGGATTATGAATAAAACGCAACTTCTATCCCAAGACAACGCCGTATCGGCAAGGCAAATCGCCTTTTTTAGCGCGTTCGTCCTGCCTATTTATAAGCTGTTAGAGCTCCCCTCTCTTCTTTCCCGTTTTGCCGAGGGGGATTTGCTTTTGCCCGCGCTTTTGCAATTCCTCTTCCAAGCCCTCGTCCTTGCCGCTCTTTTATATATCGCCTCGCAATCGAATAAAACGATTCTCGAACGGCTAAAAGAACGGCTTGGGAAGTGGATAAAACTCGTTTACGGGGGGTATGGAGCGGTGTTTTTGCTTGCGGCGGTGTTGCCCCTGCTCGATTTAGAGAAATTCGTTTACGCCGTATTCTACGACACCTCGCCCACCCTCTTTTCCTTTGCCGCGTTTTTCATTTTCTCCGCGTTCTTTTGCGTAAAGGGGGTTAAAAGCGTGGGAAGAGTGGGGGATTTGAGTTTATTTTTATTCCTCTTCCCCTTTCTCGCCCTTATCGTTATGTCCCTTATTGAGGCGGATATCACCAATCTTTTGCCCTTTTTCGAACGACCTTTTCGCGACACGCTTGCAGGGATAACGTACACCGCCCCCCACTTTATCGACGTTTTGTTGTTATTGCCCCTTATCGTAAATTTACGCTTTGAAAAGGGGGACGGCGTGAAGATAGGCGTAGGGTATGGCGTGGGCGCGCTATTTAGTTTGCTCTTTTTCGCCGTCTTTTACGGGGTGTATTCCACTATCGCCCTTCGAAAACATTACGCCTTTGCCAAGATAGCGCAGTATTTCCCCGTTCTTTCCGTGGTGGGCAGGATAGATTTGTTGTTCGTGTATATGTTGTGCGTCGTCCTTTTCTTCTACGTTGCCACCCCTCTTCGAAACGGCGTGGACTTTATATCCAGCGCAAGCGGCGTGGAAAGCAAAACCTTGCTCTCCTTTCTTATCAACCTCGCGGCGTTTTTGTTCGTGCTGTTTTGCAATCGCTTTTACGATAGAATTTACAACTTTTTCGGCAACTATCTCTTCCCCGTCTTTTGGGTGTTCACCTTGCTGCCGCTCGCTTTATTGCTATTCACTAAAAAGGAGGAAAACCGTGCGTAAAACTCATCAAAAGAACGCCGTTCGCTATTTCCTTGCGCTTATCGGCGCGTTGTTTCTCCTCTTCCTTTCGGGGGATTTCGGGCTTGTGGACGTGCAAAAAACCGCTATCATTATGGCGGTGGGGATTGATAGAGAGGCGGATACCTTTATCGTCACTTCGCAAGCCGCTATCCCAAAGGCAAGCGACAACGGTAAATCCAACGAAACGGTGCAAATCGTTAGCCGCGGAAAAACGGTTGCCGACGCCTTTGAAGAGATTAACGCCAAAACGGGTTGGTATCCAAA
>JAZRSE010000161.1:0-6688 GCA_045651305.1 Candidatus Scatosoma sp.
TGCAGGTGCGGATGCTGTCATCGCCGAGGGTACAGAATCGGGCGGTCATATCGGTGAGCTTACCACGATGGCTCTCGTGCCGCAGGTGGTTGATGCAGTGAACATACCTGTGCTTGCGGCAGGAGGTATTGCTGACGGGCGTGGTATGGCGGCGGCGTTTATGCTCGGTGCGGAGGGCGTGCAAATGGGTACGCGGTTCTTGGTGGCAACCGAGTGTAACGTGCATCAAAAATATAAAGACGAAGTAATTAAAGCCAATGACGGCAGCACGGTGGTCAACGGAAGAAGAATCGGGCACGCGGCGCGCGCTTTGAAAAACCCGTTCACCAAATTGTTTGCGGAAAGAGAAAAGGACGCCAATGCAACGGACGAGGAATTGACGAATTTCGGCGCAGGCGCTCTTCGTAGAGCCGTTCAAGACGGGGATTGGGAAAACGGTTCTTTCCTTTGCGGACAAATCGCAGGGCTCGTGAAGAAAGAACAAACGTGCAAAGAAATTATAGAGGAAATCACGGCGGAGGCGGAGGCTATCTTAAAAGCCGCGGCAAACCGTTGTATTTAAGGGTGAAATAATGACGAGAGAAGAATTAAAGAATATATTGCCGCATAGAGAACCGATGTTGCTTGTAGACGAGGCGTTTAGAAACGAGGACGGAACGGTAACGGGTAGATACACTGTGCGTGGGGACGAACATTTCTTGCAGGGGCATTTCCCTGGTTTGCCCATTGTTCCAGGCGTTATTTTGTGTGAAATGGCGGCGCAATCCTCTTGCGTAATGATGGCGGAGAAATTGGTGGGCAAAACCCCCCTTTACGCAGGGATGAACAACGTAAAATTCAAAAAACCCGTACGCCCTGGGGACACGGTAGAGTTTACCTGTACGCATATCCGTTCGATAGGCCCGTTCCACTTCATTAAAGCGGTTGGCACGAACGGCGGCGAAGTATCGCTCAGTGGCGAATTTTCCTTTGCGCTCGTAGATAGTGAAAAGGCAAAACTATAAATTAAACGTAGGAGAAAGAAAAATATGTATCAGTTGTTTTGTGATTCGAATTGTGAACTTTGGCATACTACCGTAAAAGATTTGGGGATTAACGTAATTCGTATGCCGTATATCGTGGATGGGGAAGAATATTTTTACGATATGGGCGAAAACACCGATTTTAAGGCGTTTTTCGATAAGATGAGAGGCGGCACTACGCCTACGACTGCGGCATTGAACGAAGTGGCGTATATGGAGTATTTCGAGCCGATTTTGGCGCGTGGCGAAGATATTTACTATATCACGTTCTCGCATCAAATGAGCGGTACGTTTGAAAGTATGAAACGCGTAATCGCGCAGCTCAAAGAAAAATATCCCGAAAGAGAAATCCGTTATAAGGATAGTAAGCTCATTTCGCTTGGCAGCGGTTTTGTCGTATATTACGGCGGGCTTAAATATAAAGAAGGCGCAACCATGGACGAGATGGACGCGTATTTGGACGAGATTATCGCGCATACGGCAGTATATTTCGCCGTGGACGATTTGACCTATTTGTATCGCGGCGGCAGAGTATCGGGCGCAAAGAAATTCTTTGGAAATATGCTTGGCATTAAGCCTATTTTATATATCAACGAAGAGGGTAAGATTCTCAATATTGACAAAGGCAAGGGATTCAAAAAGGCACTCTTTATGATGCGCGGTTATATGAAGACGAAAGGGTTGGACGTGAATAAATACAAAGTGTTTATTTTGCAGGCGGATAACGAAACGGAGGCAAAATCGTTTGCGGATTCCCTCCGCGCGGATTTTGGCGATTTGGATATCGAAATTCGTCCCGTTGGCCCTGTAATTGGCTCGCATTGCGGCCCTGGCACGATTGGGCTTGTTTTCCACGCAAAAGAAAAATAAGAAAAAAAAGAGGCTCTCTTGTCTTGCGCAGGAGAGCTGTTTTTTAAGGTGAATATGGTAAACGTAGAAGAAATCGTATCTCGTCAAAAGGAGTATTTTCAAAGCGGAAAGACGTTGAGTTTGGCAACGCGGATTGCGTATTTGAAGAAACTGTACGAGGAAATTAAAAAGAGCGAGGACGCCATTTGTGCGGCGTTGCAAGCGGATTTGGGGAAGAGCGAAACGGAAAGCTATATGTGCGAAATCGGTATGGCGCTTGCGGAAATCCGTTGCCTTATCAAGCACGCGAAAAAATGGTCGAAAGCAAGAAGGGTGAAAACGCCCCTTGCGCAATTTTCAGCCAAAAGCTATTCCTTGCCCACGCCTCGCGGAAGCGTGTTGATTATGAGCCCGTGGAACTATCCTTTTCTTCTTACGGTAGACCCGTTGGCTACGGCGATTGCGGCAGGGAACACGGCGGTAGTAAAACCCAGCGCCTATTCCGCTGCAACGTCCGCTTTGCTTAAAGAACTCTTTTCCAAATGTTTCCCCGACGAGCTTGTCGCTACCGTGACGGGGGGAAGAGCGGAAAACACGGCGTTATTGGACGGGAAGTTCGATATGATTTTCTTTACGGGCAGTCAGTCGGTAGGGAAAGAGGTGCTCCGTCACGCTGCGGAGCGTTTAACGCCCACGGTGTTAGAGCTTGGCGGTAAAAGCCCGTGTATCGTAGACGAAACGGCAAATATTCCTTTGGCGGCAAAGCGTATCGTGTTTGGGAAATTTCTCAACTGCGGACAAACGTGCGTTGCGCCCGATTATATCTTGTGCCAAGCGTCGGTGAAAGAGAAACTTATAGAGGAATTGATAGGGCAAATCAAGGCGCAGTTTGGCGAAAATCCGCTTGAAAACCCTGCGTATGGAAAGATTATAAGCGAAAAGCATTTTGCGCGTATTTGCGCCCTTATAGACGGCGAAAAAATAGTGTTTGGCGGGGGTAAGGACGAGGCGAAAAGAAAAATATCGCCTACGCTTATGGATAACGTTACTTGGGCGGACGCCGTAATGCAGGAGGAAATTTTCGGGCCTGTATTGCCGATATTGACGTTTGAACGCTTTGACGAGGTGTACGAAACGTTGAAAGATAAGGAAAAACCGCTTGCTTTGTATTTGTTCACGCAAGATAAAAAGCGTATGAAGGAATTGCCTTTGCGTATTGCCTACGGCGGCGGTTGTATCAACGACGTAATTATCCATTTGGCGACGAGCGAAATGGGCTTTGGCGGCGTTGGAGAAAGCGGCATGGGTGCGTACCACGGAAAGGTGGGTTTTGATACGTTCTCGCATTTGAAAAGCGTCGTCAATAAAAAGACGTGGATAGATTTGCCTATGCGCTATCAGCCGTATAAGCCAAGCACGAAAAAACTCGTTAAGAAATTTTTGAAATAAAAATAAAACCGACACTTGAAAGTGTCGGTTTTTTCTATTATTCCGGTTGATATTCAAAGCAGGGGATAGGCTTTAACTTAAATTCGTTCAAAACGTGCAACCTATCAATTTTTGCTTTGAGGGTTTCGTCGTCGATTACGCCCGTGCGGATATATTTATCCAAAACGGCGTAGGTGAAACCAAGGTTGTCCTCGTCCGTCTTTCCGCTTAATCCGTCGGAGGGAACTTTATCTACCAAGTCGATAGGCAAATCCAAATATTTCCCAATCGCTTTCACCTCTTGTACGGTGAACTTGGCAAGAGGGGAAAAATCGCCTGCCGCGTCGCCGTAGCGGGTGGAATAGCCCACCCAATCTTCGGAGAGGTTGCAAGTGTTTGCAACGCGTCCGTTGAGCGATTGCGATAACGCGTATAAAGTGGTCATACGGATACGGGGAGGGAGGTTGACGATGGACTGACGGGAAACTTCCACACCGCATTTTTCCATCTCTTCCAAAACGCCGTCCACGCTCTTTTTGATATTGCAGGTATAATTCTTTATCCCCAAATGTGCAACCAGCTTTTGCGCGCAATCAATATCGCTTTGCGTGCCGTTGGGCATCAGTACGCCGATAACCTTGTCTTTGCCGAGCGCGGCAACACAAAGAGCGGCAACCACGCTAGAATCTTTTCCGCCTGAAATACCGATAACGGCGTTACAACCCTTGCCGTTTTGTTCGAACCAAGCGCGAATCCAATCAATGACCTCTTTTGTGGCTTTTTCCACGTTAAACATTTTGTATCTCCTTGTTGATTACACTTCGAAAAGCAAATCCCCGTAAGTAGGGAAGGGCCAATACTCGGCGGAAACGATACTTTCCAACTCGTTGGTTGCCTTTCTCAATGCCTCCATTTCCTTCAAAACGTTGTCCTTATAATAGGTAGCGCGCACGTCGGGGGCGCAAATAGCGTCGGCGTCCGCAACGGCTTTATCGAGCGCTTGCACGTGCGAGTACGCGTCCATAGTAAGCGCGTTGATTTTTTCAATCATATCCTCTTCGTAACGGCAGTCCATCTTCTTGCAAACGGCTTTTTTCGCAATAACGGTGTCGCAAAGGGTACCGCTATATTTGCTAACCGCAGGCAAAATATCTTTCATTGCCATTTCCAACATTGTTTTTGCCTCGATGTTGATAAGGTTGCAATAGCTACGCAAATAGATTTCGTAACGGGAAAGCATTTCCTTTTCCGTGTAAACCTTGTGCGAGGTGAAAAGACGGATGTTCTTTTCCTTGATGAAATAGGGCATCGCGTCGGGCGTCGTTTTGAGGTTGAGCAAACCTCTCGATTCCGCCTCGGCAATCCATTTATCGTCGTAACCGTTGCCGTTGAAAATGATGCGTTTGTGTTGCGTGATAACACGTTTGATAAGTTCGTGCAACGCCCACTCGAAATCCTTTACACCTTCCAATTCGTCGGCAAATTGTTTCAACACTTCCGCAACGGTGGTGTTGAGCACGGTGTTGGGGCTAGATACGGACGCGGACGAGCCAAGCATGCGGAATTCAAACTTATTCCCCGTAAACGCAAGGGGGGAGGTACGGTTTCTATCCGTCGTGTCTTTGGGGAATTTGGGCATAGTATGTACGCCTACACGCATCAATTCCTTTTCTTTTACGCCGTAAGGAACGTCCTTTTCAATCGCTTCGAGAATATCGGTGAGTTCGCTGCCGAGGAAAATAGAAACGACGGCAGGAGGCGCTTCGTGCGCGCCCAAACGGTGGTCGTTACCAGCCGTAGCAACCGACACGCGGAGCAAATCTTGATATTCGTCAACCGCCTTGATAACCGCGCAAAGGAAGAGCAAGAATTGCGCGTTCGTTTGCGGCGTATCGCCCGGTTCTAATAAGTTTACGCCCGTGTTGGTGGAAAGCGACCAGTTGTTGTGTTTACCGCTACCGTTTACCCCCTTGAAAGGCTTTTCGTGCAAGAGGCAAACGAGGTTGTGCTTTTTAGCAACCTTTTGCATAATTTCCATCGTCAACTGATTGTGGTCGGCGGCGATGTTCGTTGTTTCGAATACGGGGGCAAGCTCGTGCTGCGAGGGAGCTGCCTCGTTGTGTTCCGTCTTTGCAGGGACGCCCAACTTCCAAAGTTCTTCGTCCAAATCTTTCATAAAGGCTTGTACGCGCGGCTTGATAACGCCGTAGTAATGCCCTTCCACTTCTTGTCCTTTGGGCGGTCTTGCGCCAAAGAGCGTTCTGCCCGTATAGATAAGGTCTTTTCTCTTTTTGAAAAGCTCTTTATCCACGAGGAAATATTCTTGTTCGGGTCCAACCGTCGTTTTGATGGAGGTTACCTCGTCGTTGCCGAATAGTTTAACCACGCGCATAGCTTGGCGGTTGATTGCCTCCATCGAACGGAGCAAAGGCGTTTTTTGGTCGAGCGCGTCGCCGCCGAACGAGCAAAACGCGGTGGGGATACAAAGCACGCCGTCTTTGATAAACGCGTAAGAGGTTGCGTCCCAAGCGGTGTAACCACGCGCCTCAAAGGTTGCGCGCAAACCGCCGGAGGGGAAGGAGGAGGCGTCCGTTTCGCCTTTGATGAGTTCCTTGCCCGAAAATTCCATAATCACTTTACCGCCGTTTTCAGGGGTGATAAAGCTATCGTGTTTTTCTGCGGTGATGCCCGTCATCGGTTGGAACCAATGCGTATAATGGGTTGCGCCAAGCCCGATTGCCCAATCTTTCATTGCCGCGGCAACGGCGTTTGCAACGGATAAGTTCAAACTTCTTCCGTCCTCAATGGTGCGTTTAAGCGATTTATATACGTCCTCGGACAAAGTTTCCTTCATTACTTTGTCGTTGAATACCATACTGCCGAAATAATCGGAAATGAGTTTCATACCTGCTTTCTCCTACCGTAAAAATCCAATAAAAATAGGCAAAGGCAAACGCTATGCCATAATAATATTATACATTATCGCGCGCGTGATTGTCAACGGTTTGCGGTTTGTTTTTTTGGGGAATTTTCCTGTGCAACCGCCTTAAAAAATTCTAAAAAAAACTTTGTTCAAACGCTTGACAAGCTTTTTTTTGGTGTGTTATAATCGTGTTGTGATTATGAGAGTTGTAGTAACTTTGGAAACGAGTGTTTCCCGCTGTCAGGTGAAAGGCAGCAATGAAAAATTAATATGTTAGCGTTAGGACGTATGTGTAAAAAGGCTTTTTTGGAAAGTCAGGTTTACGCATAGGTCTTTTTTTCTGTCAAAAAGGCTAAAATAAAAGAGAAAAATACGAAAAAACGAAAGAAAAGATAAAGGAGAAAAAGTAGTATGTTACAGGCAATTTTGTTATTGTTGGCAGGTGTGGGCGTGTTCATCGCAGGTA
>JAZRSE010000162.1:0-2782 GCA_045651305.1 Candidatus Scatosoma sp.
GGCGTCCACGTGCCGTCCGAATAGACGGAATGAGTGTGTAAATCGCAACAGTTTTTCATCATAAGATTATTATACTATAATGCAAAACATTTGGCAAGAGGTTTTTGTGGTTTTTTGTTAGATAATCTCGATGAATTGACGGCTTTACCGTCGTGAATTGTTGCTTCGCAACGTGAATTGAAACTTTGTTTTCATGAATTGCAAACCAAAGGTTTGCGTTATTGCTACTATTTGCCAAAACGCAACGCAGAGCGTTGCAATTCACGGCATAGCCTTTTCAAGTTTTTTAGAACACAGACGGAGGGCAAACTCGCCCTCCGTCCTTGTCGTTCTCTTTGTTATTAGCCGTTGTTTACAATTTCTACCAAGCCGATAATGTACCCAAAGCCCAACGCCGACGCGTCATAGCAGAACTTCGTGTACTTGTCAGCCATTACGTGCGTATAGCCATAATAACCCAACGCTTGTTCTATCTGTTCAGGCGAAATTAACCCTTGCATAGCTTGTTTTGTCAATTCCTCCTGATATGCCTGCAAATATTCAAGGTCGAGCGTCGGAACGTTCATGTTTACCGACCCGTAGCCAACGTTATCGTTTACCCATTCGCTCGTTTCACCGGTCGTCTTCATCAGCATTGCAAAGTTTACCATATTATTCTTGTTGATGGTCTTTGCGCCGTCCGTAAACGTGCCGCTACTGTCCGCCTGACCGCCGCTGAATTGCTGTACGTAATTTTCAACCGTCGTCTTAATCATTGTAACCGCAGACGTTGCGTTATACGCGCTAAACCAAGCCTCGTTACCAGTTACCCAGTTTTGAATATCCGTATCGCCAACCAAATTCAATTCGCAATCCACGTTGATGTTCTTACCGTCTGCAAGCGTAGGCGCTTTCGAGTCGAAGTGTACCGCCGCGCCGTTTGCCTTACCGATATAACAGCTATCCAGCGTTACCGAAACAAAACCATATACGTAAATATTGTTTGCCCAGCTGTTTTCAAACTTGCAATCGGTTGCAACCATCTTCACCATATGCGTATATCCCGAGCCGTCCTGCGTTACGATGGGGTCTGATGCATATGCATTCACCGCAAAAGCACCGAAACGGGAGGTTACGTTGTTCATATGGAGCGCACCGCTACCTGCTTGAATACCGATACAAGCACCGCTGTAAATCAACACTTCTTTGCCGTCAATCAGGTAACCCGATTTTGCCGTTGCGTCCATCTGACCGTTCCCGATAATATTTAAGTTATCCATTGCATAAACGTCGTAGCTCGTTATCTTTCTTTCGCCGAAGTTAAAGATAGAGAACTGTACGTTCTGCAAAGCATATGCTTCTACGTTGTGTCCCTTGCCGTCACGTCCGTCAACGAGAGGCAGTTTGCTGCCATCTACGGTGAAGTAGTTACCGTTAATCTTCATGCTGCCGCTTAAACGAGTGTAAACGCCCGTACCGCCTATGTCGTTGTTATCCATATCTCTACCGTTCAAAGGCGCTTCGTAGGTTTTGCCTTCCCAGGTAAAGGTTTTCTTTTGGCTTGCGTCAAGCTCTGCCGTAATATTACGCAATACGTTGATTTCCGTCACAGAAGTATTTGCAAACGCCGCCTTCATATCCTCGTTGGTATATACGTTCGTTGCATTGTTAATTTCTACGTAGTAAACTGCTTGGAATTTTCCGATGTTGTATTTCGGCGTAAGCGTAACCGCCGCTTTACTGCCAACCAAGCTTGCGTTAAAGTTGATTGCGCCGTTTGCTACGGTGTAAGCATTCGTTTCCTTGCCGTCAACCGTAACAGAAACGTTTACGCTTGCCGAGTCGAAGGTCGTAACGTGGTCGTCAATCTTTACTTCGGGCTTGAAGTTCGTTGCGCCGACCTTCATCGCTTCGCCTGCGGAAACGGACACTTTCTTATCCCAAACGTCCGTGGAATTTCTCTTATAGTCCGTACCGTCCGTGGTTAAGCCCCAAGCCGTATCAAAGCTCGTACCGCCCGTGGTAAACGAACGAATAGGTGTAATCGCCTTAATCGTTCTCTGCTCAATGCCTGCGTCGTTTTTAACTTGAATGGTAAACGTACCAGGCGTATTTACCGTCAATACGTTCCCTGCAACCGTTGCATACTGGTTGCCGTCAGCCGATACAAACGTCAATTCCGTACCGGTAGCCCATTCATAATTTACACCAACAAGATATACGTACGTCCAAGCGTCGTCGTAGTTTTCTCTTTCCAAGAATTGTTTTTTTGTGTTATCATAGTCCACGAACAACGACGCGTCCTCTTTCAACGTCCACTTTTCCATTACGGTAATATTCATCGCATAATTGTAAGCCGCCGTTACGTCGAACAACTTGTCGCCGTAGAAATAGCCGTCAAAGTTGTATGCGTCACGATCTGCTTTTGCAGGTACGTTTGTAATCGTTGCGCCGTAGGTTACTGCTACGTCCACAGTCTTCGTCGTCTTGGTTGCTTTATCCCAAACAACAAACGTTACCGTATATTCGTTTGCCGTGTATTTTGCATACAAGCGAATGTCTGCCGTAACTTTGCCTTCGGCAACAAATTCCTGCGTGCAAGCCGTATCCGTGTACCACTTACCGTCGGTATTGTAACCCGCCTTTTGAGGTACGGCAGGCAAACGGAGCGCCGTGACGTCCGCATCGTATTCCGTTTCAATACGGAGCGAGGTAATTTCGTTTGCACCGTCGAAGAACATAACGTCCTTACCTACGCCGTCCCAAACTACGTCAACCGCAATATTTTCCGTCCAAGTGTAAG